>NZ_JBIAXT010000001.1:0-101532 GCF_042896945.1 Streptomyces sp. NPDC001222 | reverse complement strand
CCCGGTGCGGGCGGGGTCCCGTCGCCTGCGGAAGGGGCAGCCCGGTGCGGGCGGGGTCCCGTCGCCTGCGGAAGGCGCGGCCCGGTGCGGGCGGGGTCCCGTCGCCTGCGGAAGGCGCGGCCCGGTGCGGGCGGGGTCCCGTCGCCTGCGAAAGGCGCGGCCCGGTGCAGGCCGGGGTCCCGTCGCCTCCGAAAGACGCAGCCCGTGCAGGCCGGGGTCCCGTCGCCTCCGAAAGACGCAGCCCGTGCAGGCCGGGGTCCCGTCGCCTCCGAAAGACGCAGCCCGTGCAGGCCGGGGGCCCGTCGCCTCCGAAAGACGCAGCCCGTGCAGGCCGGGGTCCCGTCGCCTCCGAAAGACGCAGCCCGGTGCGGGCGGGGGCCGGGGCGGCCTCCTGGACCGAGGCCGCGTGCGTCGGAGACCGCGTACGTCGGAGACCGCGTACGTCGGAGACCGCGTACGTCGGAGACCGCGTACGTCGGAGACCGCGTACGTCGGAGACCGCGTGCGTCGGAGACCGCGTGCGTCAGGACCTCAGTCCTCCGGCGGCGGGGGCCAGGGGTCGCCCCAGTCGGTGTCACGGGCCGCCCGGTAGAGCGGGCCGTGGCGTTTGGTCACCGTGTCGCGGTGCAGGGACTCGTCCGGGCCGCACAGGTCGAGGAGGACCTGGCCCTTGCGGATCTGCGGTCGGCGGACGACCCGGGAGGCGGCCGGGTGCACCGGGAAACGGGCCGCGGCGACATAGCTGAACTTCTCGTCCTCGTACGCCAGCGAGCCGCCCTTGACCTGGCGGTGCAGCGAGGAACGGCTGACCCGGGCCGAGAAGTGGCACCAGTCCTCGCCGGGCACGATGGGGCAGCCCGCGCTGTGCGGGCAGGGGGCGGCGACCTGGAAGCCGGCGCCGATCAGCCGGTCGCGGGCCTCGATGACCCGGGCGTAGCCCTCCGGGGTGCCGGGTTCGACGACCACGACGGCCTGCGCGGCGCTCGCGGCGGTGTCGACGACGGCGGCACGGTCGACCTCGGTCAGCTCCCCGAGCACGTAGGAGACGGTGACGAGATCAGTGCTCTCAAGAGCGAGCGCCGATCCGATACGAGAGCGGTGCCACTCGGCGGCCTTCAGCGCCGGATTCGCGGCGGCGATCTCCCGGCCCAGCGCGAGCGCGGGCTCGGCCCAGTCGAGCACGGTGACCGGGCGCTGTCCGTCCCAGGTGGCGCTGACGGCCCAGGTCGCCGCGCCGGTACCGCCGCCGATGTCGACATGGCTCCCGGGCGTCCAGCCGGGCACGGCGTCGGCGAACTCCGCCAGCGCCGCGGACACCGCCTCGAACGTCGCGGGCATCCGGTACGCGGCATACGCGACCACGTCCGAACGGTCCCGCAGCACGGGCGCGTCGGTCGGGGTGCGCCCCCGGTAGTTGACGATCAGCCGCTCCACGGCCTGCGCGGCCTGCTTGGGCGGCAGCCCGTCGAGCAGTCCGGCGAGGGCGGCGCGCAGGGTGTCGGCTGGGGAGACGGGGGCGTTCACCCGCCGATTCTCTCAGGTGCCCCGGACCGCCCGCGCCAGCCGATCCCCCATCGCCACCCGCACCCGGTGGTCCGGATCCCGGCGACGGGGGTGGACCGTGTTCGCGAGCAGGACGAGAAAGGTGTCCGTCGCCGGGTCCAGGACCAGGGACGTGCCCGTGAAGCCCGTGTGGCCCGCCGCGCCCCGGCCCGCCAGGGCGCCCATGAACCACGGCGCATCGACCGCGAAGCCCAGGCCCGGCGGGGTCAGCATCAGGTCGACGAGGTCGGGGCCCAGGATGCGCGCGGCCCCGTAGGACCCGCCGGACAGCAGGGTGCGGCAGAAGACGGCCAGGTCCCGTGCCGTCGAGAAGAGGCCGGCGTGCCCTGCCACCCCGCCGAGCGCCCAGGCGTTCTCGTCGTGGACCACCCCGCGCAGCATGCCCCGGTCCGCCTTGGCCCACGGTCGCCGCTGGTCCTCCGTCGCCGCCGCGTCGGGGCTCGGCCCGAAGCCGGTCGACGTCATGCCGAGCGGGCGGGTGATGCCGTCGTGGACGAGCACGTCGAGCGGGTGCCCGGTGACGCGTTCCAGGACGTGCTGCAGGAGCAGCAGGTTCAGGTCCGAGTAGCGGTAGGTGCCGGGCACGCCGACCGGGGCCTCCGCGCGCAGCAGATCGAGCCGGGCTGCGTCCGACGGGCAGTCGTACAGCGGGAGTTCGGGCCGCAGTCCGGAGGTGTGGGTGAGCAACTGCCGTACGGTGATGCCGCGTTCGGCCGCCGGGCGAAAGTCCGGCAGATACGCCGCCACCCGCGCGTCGATGCCGAGTGTGCCGCGCTCCAGCTGCTGCATCGCGGCCACCGCCGTGAACAGCTTGGTGAGCGAGGCCAGGTCGAAGGGGGTGTGCACGGTCATCGGCACCCGTGCCTCGGGCGGCAGTTCGACACCCCGGTCCGTCTCCGCGTCGTAGGCGGCATACCGGACCGCCCAGCCCGCCGCCTCCTCCAGGGCGATCACCGGGCCGCGCCCGGCGAGCAGCACGGCACCCGCCGCCCAGGGGCGCTCCCCGCCGACGGCGGCATGGAGGTCCCGTACGGCCAGACGCAGTTCCTGCGGATCGAGCCCCGCCTTCTGCGGTGTGTCGATGCGCAGTCTCGGTGCGCTCAGCTGTCCTCCCCGAAACTCTCCACGCCCGCGCGGGTGCGGGTGTGCCAGGGACGGCACAGTGCCACGAAGCAGGCGAGGGCCACCAGTGCGGCCGCCAGTTGGACGACGGCCATCGGGACGGCCGTGTGCTCGCCGGCGATCCCGACGAGCGGCGAGGCGCCCGCCGCGATGAGGAAGGAGGTGGTGCCGAGCAGCGCGGAGGCGGAGCCGGCGTGCTGCCGGGTGCGCATCAGGGCCAGCGCCTGGGTGTTGGGGAGGGTGAAGCCCATCGCCGACATGAGGACGAAGAGCGCCGCGGCGACCGGCGCGAGTCCTACGGGGCCGAGGGCGCCCGTCGTCAGCAGCAGCAGCGCGGCTGCGGCGAGGGTGACGACGGTGAGGCCCGTCGCCAGCACCTTGTCGAGGGCGACCCGGCCGACCAGGACCTTGCCGTTGATCTGCCCCGCGACCATGAGGCCGACGGAGTTGAGGCCGAACAGCAGGCTGAAGGTCTGCGGGGAGGCGCCGTAGATCTCCTGGATCACGAACGGGGAGGCGCTCACGTAGGCGAAGAGCGCGGCGAAGGCGCAGCCGCCCGCGAGGGTGTAGCCGGTGAAGGCCCGGTCGGCGAGCAGGCCCCGCAGGGAACCGAGGGCCGCACCCGCTCCCCCGCCGTGCCTGCGGTCCCGCGGCAGCGTCTCGGGCAGCCTCGTCCAGACGAGCGCGGTGAGCGCGATCCCGACGGCCGTGAGGACGACGAAGACGCCCCGCCAGTCCGTGAAGCGCAGGATCTGACCGCCGATCAGCGGTGCGACGATCGGCGCGACCCCGGAGATCAGCATGAGGGTGGAGAAGAACCGGGCCATCGCCACGCCGTCGTACAGATCACGGACGACGGCGCGCGCGATCACGATTCCGGCCGCGCCCGCGAGCCCCTGCACCAGCCGGAAGACGACGAGCGCCGCGATCGAGGGGGCGAGCGCGCACAGCGCGGTGGCGACGACGTAGACGGCCAGCCCCACGAGCAGGGGGCGCCGCCGCCCCCACTTGTCGCTCATCGGGCCGACCACCAGCTGACCGACCGCCATGCCCGCGAGACAGCCGGTGAGGGTGAGCTGCACCGTCGCGGCGGGCGCGTGCAGCGACGTGGTGACCTCCGGCAGCGACGGGAGGTACATGTCCATGGCGAGCGGAGGTGTGGCGGTGAGCCCGCCGAGGAGGAAGGTGACCAGGAGCCCGGTACGGCGAAGCGCGGTGGTGGTGGGCGGTGGTGGGGCGGGGGCGGTCACCTCCACCCCGGGTATGTGGTCTTCCGGCTCGTTCTGGTGACGCGTGGTGCGGCCACCCTCGGGCATGAACCCCTCCCTCTCCTCGCGGTCCGCCCCCATGGTCTCAGCTCCTTTGGGGCGGCGGAGGAAACGGGCGGCCGGCGGACGCCGCCGGTGCGCTGCCGCCGGTTCCGGGGTCCGCGTGAACCTGCACAAGCGGAATGTGAACCTCCGCACCGTACCGGCATGTGACGGGCTTATGCTCAACACTCCTCCACCAGAACTTCACACTTGGAGTGGCGAGGTTCCGGAGACCACACCAGGGGGGAGGCGGCAGCCGTTCCGCGGACCGGCAGGGGGTGGACCCCGCCTGGGACCGCGGGGTGCGCACGGATCGCGGAACGGCTGCCCACTTGCCGCTCGTCCCCACCGACCACCGCTCGCCCGGCTCGTCACCACCGACCACGGCCGCCCGGCTCGTCACCACCGACCAGGACTCGGACGGCTCGTCAACGCCGGTGGCGGCCCTCCTCCGTCGCCTCCCGCCGCCCGCGGCTCCCCTCCGCCGTCGGCCGCCGCCTGCGCCCCCGCAGCGCGTACGCCCCGCCGGCCAGCAGCGCCACCACCCCCGAGGCCCCGCCGGCCAGGCCCCACGAGGAGCGGTCGCGCGCGGTCGCGGAACCGGCCGCCCCGGCGTGCACCGCCCCCTCGGGCCCGGGCGTCGCCTTCGCCCCGCCCTCGCTGAGCGGATCCACCAGCGCACCCACGGACCGGGCGGTCCCGCCGTGCCCGAAGCCCCAGTCGAGCAGGGCGGCGGTCTCCTCGTAGACACCGTTTCCGCCCGGCTCGGGGTGCATCACGGTCACGAGGAGGGTGCGGCCCCCACGGGTGGCGGCTCCCGTGAAGGTGTTGCCCGCGTTGCTGGTGTAGCCGTTCTTGACGCCGATGAGCCCCTTGTAGACGCCGAGGCCCCACGCACCGGTGAGCAGGCGGTCGGTGTTCTGGATCTGGAAGGTCTTCCTGCCGCCCGCCGGGAAGTCGGCGGTCCTCGTGGCGCAGTAGCCGCGGAAGTCGGCGTTCGTCAGGCCGTGGCGGGCGAACAGCGTGAGGTCGTACGCGGAGGACAGCTGTCCCTTGTGGTCGAAGCCGTCGGGGCTGACCACATGGGTGTCGAGGGCCTGCAGATCCTCGGCCCTGGCCTGCATCTCGGCGACGGTCTTCGCGAGCCCGCCGTTCATATGGCTGAGGACGTGCACGGCGTCGTTGCCGGACCGCAGAAAGACACCGAGCCACAGCTGCTCGACGGTATAGGTGATTCCGGGCTTGATGCCGACCAGGCTGGACCCGGCCGGGACGTCCGCGACCTCCGCGTCGGCCACCTTGTGGGTGAGGCGGCGGTCGAACTTGCCCAGCACGGTGTCCGCGAACAGCATCTTCAGCGTGGAGGCGGGCGCGAGCCGCTGGTGCGCGTTGTACGACGCCAGCACCTCACCGCTGTCATGGTCGGCGACGAGCCAGGAGCGAGCGGTGAGCTTCTTCGGCAGCGCGGCCGCGGGGCCCTGCACCTGGACGCCGGGGCCGCCGAGACGTGTGCCGCCGATGATCACCGGGCGTCCGGGGCTCGCGGAGGCGGGCGCGGCGACGGTCAGCGGCGCGGCGGCGGCGAGCCCGAGAACGGCACGCCGGGCCATCCGCGCGGCAGGAGGGGAGGGCGAAGAGGAATCACGCACCCCGGGACCGTACAAGGCAGCCTTCGACAGCAGACAGCGGGTCCCCAAAGGGTCGGCAAAGCCAGGGCCATGACGGAGTCACTCTCGCCCGTCCCCTGCCCGCTCAGCCTTCCGGAAGCGTCAGCACCGAGTCCGCGTGGAGCGTGATGCGCACCGGCACGAAGGTGGTGGCGTCCACCGGCGACTCCCCGGTGCCCGTACCGCGGACGAAGCGCGGATGGGCGCCCCCGCTGATCTGCCAGCGGATGCGGTGACCGACGGCGAAGCGATGGGCGGTGGCGCTCATCGGAACGGTGACCCGCGAGGGTGTCTCCGCAGTCGTCCGAATCCGGCCCAGCCCGTCACAGACGTTGACGGAGCGGCCCTCTTCGTCCACGTCGCACAGGCGGGCGAAGACGTGGGCGTGGCCGGTGTCCGTGGAGATGCTCAGCCGTGCGGTGACCGGGCCCAGGATGTCCACGGGCTCGGTCAGCTGCGGTCCGGTGAACGTCACGACGTCGGTCCGGGATTCCAGGGTGCGGTTGTCGCGAGGGCCGGCGGTACGGGAGAGCAGCGGGCCGCCGAGGGACGGGGTGGGGTCGTCCGGATCGTAGCGAAATGTCGTCAGCGGCGCGGAGTCCGTGGGGGCCTGCCGGGTGAGATGGCCGTCCGGGGTGGGGTACCAGGAGGTGGTGGCCGGGGCCGGCGGCCAGTCGTCGAGGTCGCGCCAGGCGTCCTCGCCGCCCATGTGCACACGCACCGCGGTGGGGCGCAGGGCGGAGGGGTCGCCGCACAGATGGGCGCGCAGCCACGCGAGGCTCTCGGCGAACACCTCGGGCCATCCCCGCCGGAGGGTGGAGGTGTGGGTCCAGGGGCCGACGAGCAGGGCGGTCTCGCAGCCGGCCCGGCGCAGCCGGTCGTACTGCTCGAAGGTCTGGTCGGCCAGCGCGTCGTACCACCCCGTGACCAGGCTCGTGGGCACGCGGAGCCGCTCCGCCGCCTGCGCCGACGACGCGCCGCGCCAGTACGCGTCCTGGGCGTCCGGGTGCGTCATCACCTCGTCCAGCCAGGGCACCTCGCCCCCGAGGGCGGACACATACGCCCCGCGCAGGGGCCGTGCGGTGGTGACGTCACGCAGGCGGCGCTGCAGACGCAGCGCCGCCCTCAGGAACGCGGCCGTGCCCCGGTGCTGGTAGGTCATGCCCAGGCCGTCGACGAGGGCGTTCTCCAGGCGCAGCACACCGTCCGTGTAGAACAGGGCGTGCGGATCGTGCAGCCCCACCTGCACCACCATGGCCTTCAGTTCCGGCGGCGGGTCGAGGGCGAGGGCCCATTGCACATAGCCCAGGTAACTGGGGCCGACGGTCCCCAGTGTTCCGTCGAACCAGGGCTGTTCGCGCAGCCAGGACACCGTGGCCCCGCCGTCCGCCGCCTCGTTGCGCCACAGGTCGAACGCACCCCCCGAACCGCCGGTGCCGCGGCAGCTCTGCAGGACCACGTGAAAGCCCTGTTCGGCGAAGAGCAGGCCGTACATGGGAGACCACGGCAGGCCCCGGCCGTAGGGCGAGCGGACGAGCAGGGTGGGGAAGTCGCCCTCCGCGCGCGGGAAGTAGTGGTCGGTGAGCAACGGGCTGCCGTCGGCGGCGGGCACCACCAGCCCCGGCTCCCGTCCGGCCTCGTGCCGTCTCGCCGGGAGGCCTCGCCAGGTCGCCCTCATCAGCCGTGCGGACAGTGGCGGCTTTCCGGCCGGTGGCGCCCAGGACGATCCGGCCACGGTGCCGGGCATGCGTGATGGCATCGTTCCCCCTCCTAGATTCCGTACCATGTACGAGAATAGGGGATGCTTGGATGGCCTTGGCAAGGGCCGCCACGACGACGGGGGAAAGGAGCGCGAGACCGTGCCCCAGGACGGAGGACCCGGCACCGCGGGCGTCGACCCCGAACAGCTCTGGCTGCCCCCGGCCGAACCCCGCAAGGGCCGCAGGCCCTCCTTCAGCCGTGCGGCGATCACGGCGGCGGCCGTCACCCTGGCGGACGCGGAGGGACTCGACGCGGTCACCATGCGGCGGGTCGCCGCCCAGGTCGGGGCGGGCGTCATGTCGCTCTACAGCTACGCCCCCGACAAGGAGACCCTGCTGGAGTTGATGGTCGACCACGTCAGCGGGGAACTGCCGACCACGGACCCCCTCACCGGCGACTGGCGGGCCGACCTCAAGGCCATGGCCCACCTCCAGCGCGCCCTGATGCTGCGGCACCCCTGGCTCCCCGCCGTCCTGATGTCCACGCGCCGCACCCTCGGCCCCAACGCCCTGGCCTTCCTGGAACGCGTCCTCGCCGCCCTGCGACCCTCCGGGCTCGACGGTGCGGCGAGGCTGGAGGTCTTCGCCCAGCTCACCGGCTTCGTGGCCGGGCACGTCGGCTACGAGATCGCCCAGGCGGCGCCCGTACGATCCCCCGACCGGGTCGCGGCCGAGGCCCGCTACCTCACCGCTGTCGCCGCGGACGGCCGCCACCCGGAACTCGCCGAGGTCCTCTCGGCCCCCGGGCGCCCCCTCACCCCCGAGGCCACCTTCACCCGGTTCCTCAACCGCCTGATCGACGGCCTCGACACCGACGGCCAGAGCTACTGATGCGCGCCCTCCGGGCCCGTCCCCCTGCCGAGGATCCGGTCGGCCTCGGCCAGTTGCCCGGGGGTGAGCGGTCCCTTCGCGAGCGCGCCCGCGTTCTCCTCCGCCTGGGCCACCGAACGGAAGCCGGGGATCGGGACGGTGCGCGGGCTGCGGGCCCAGATCCAGGCCAGGGCGCCCTGGGCGGGCGTACGGCCGTCGCTGGTGAGGACGTCCCTGAGCGCCTCGACCCGCCGCAGCCACTCGGCGTCGGCACCCTCGCCCCGCCGGAAGCCCGGCAGCCACGCGGGCGGGGTGTTGCGGATGTCGCCGGATCCGAGGGTGCGTCCCGCGTTGTGCCTGCCGGAGAGCAGTCCCATGGCGAGGGGGCTGCGGTTGATGCTCGCGAGGTCGAACTCCTCGCACACGGCGAGCAGTTCGGGCGCGTCCTGAAGGACGTTGAGGCGGTGCTGGACGGCCGCGCAGTGGGGACCCTCGGCGAAGACGGCGGCCCGCGCGGGGTCGTCGGTGCTCCAGGCGTAGGCCCGGACCAGCCCGGCGCGGACGAACTCCTCGCAGACGTCGCGGAGTTCGGCGGCGCGCTCGGGGTCGGCGTCGGACAGGTGCAGCTGGTAGAGGTCGATGTGGTCGGTGCCGAGGCGGCGGAGGGAGGCGTCCAGCGCGCGCCGAGCGTACGCCGGGGAGTCGTCGCTGCCGAGGTGCAGCCGGCGTTCCTCGTCGGTGACCGTGCCCCACTTGGTGGCGATGACCACGTCTCCCCGCCGCTTGCCGAGGGCGCGGGCGAGAACACGCTCGCTGTGCCCGGCCCCGTAGGCGTCGGCCGTGTCGAAGAAGGTGACACCGAGGTCGAGGGCCCGCCTGACGGCCCGTACGGACTCCTCGTCGTCGACCTTGCCCCAGCCGAGGGGCTGCCCGTCCGGGGTGCTCCACTCCCCGCCGATGGCCCAGCAGCCGAAGCCGAGGGCACTCACGTCGATCGCGCTGCGTCCCAACGTCCTGTTGTGCGCCGTGGTCTCCATGCCCGACGACGCTAGGAGTTGGAGTGCACTTCAGGGCAAGAGCCCAGGTCGGATGATCAAGGGCTGTCTGTCCCCCAGGGCCTGTCGATGGATCCCGCCGCGCCACCCGAACGGCGCCGTGGGCAGGCCGGACGGACGGGCCCGGTGGGACGGTGGGGAGGCGGAACCGTTCCTGTTGTCCGGCCCTGGAGTGATCGTGAACCGTGTCGACCGACGTGACGTGGGGCTGCTGCTGCTCCGGCTGGGCACCGGCGGGGTGCTCGCCGCGCACGGCACACAGAAGCTGTTCGGCTGGTTCGGCGGCGGCGGTATCGAGGGGACCGGTCAGTTCATGGAGTCGGTGGGCTACTCCCCGGGGAAGGCGAGCGCGCTGGCGTCCGGGCTCACGGAGACGGGCGGCGGCGTGCTGCTCGCGCTCGGCCTCGCGACACCGGCGGCGGGCGCGGCGGCGGCCGGCGGGATGGCGGGGGCGGCGGCGGTGCACGTGCCGAACGGCTTCTTCGCCCAGGGCGGCGGCTACGAGTACGCGGCGACCCTCGGCCTCACGGCGGCGGGCCTGGCGATCGCGGGACCCGGCCGGCTCTCCGTGGACGCGCTGTTCGGCCAGGCCGTGAACCGCGAGTGGATGGTCCCGGCGGCGTTCGCGGTGACGGCGGCGGCGACGGCCCTGGTGATCGGTGCCCGGAACAAGCGGCTGCGGAGGAAGCCGGAAGGGCAGCAGGAGGCACTGTTCGAGGAGTAGCGGGCGGGACGGGCCGACGGCTCGCCCCGCCCCGCCGCCTCTCCTACGAACCGCCGGAGGCGTCGGCGGCCGCGTCCGGACCGCCCAGCGAGCGTGCGGTCACCCGTTCCAGATGCGTCGTGAACACCTCGCGCGCGTCCGGGGTCATCGTGCGCAGTGCCACCAGGGCCGTGATCACCACGTCGCACAGCTCCGCCTGGACGTCCTCCCAGCTGTGCGTGGTGCCCTTCCGGGGGTTCTGCCCCGTCGCGCCGATCACCGCCTGGGCGACCTCGCCGACCTCCTCCGACAGTTTCAGCACCCGCAGCAGCAGCCCGTCGGCGCCGCCGTGCGCGCGGTTGGCTTCCAGCCAGGCGTGCAGCCGGCCGATCGAGTCCCAGAGATCCGCGGATGTGCCGTGCTCGTCCATACCGGCAGCGTGCCATGCGGGCCGCCCTCCCGGGCCCGCCCGTTCCGCGGCGCCCAGGGACGACGTGGCGTACCCCGGAAGATCCCCCGGCGCGATCCTGTGTACGAGCCGCCGTCCGTCGAGGCATCGAAGGATCGTTTCAGCGGCCTCGCCCCCGCTGCCGGGGGATGAACGGGCGTGAAACCTTCGTGTCCATGTGGCCAAGTAAGCGTTCCTGGGCGGGCGTTGGCACTTACCCGACTGATAAGATCGTCGGACTTTCAGCAGGCTGGTATCGCGTCAAGTACGCGCAAACGGGGGACAGTCTCGCAGGCCCGATCGCGAAGGAGTAGCCGTTGGTCCGCCGATAAGGCCCGCGGCCCGCGATTCGGGGGCCTCGGTCGTGTGGCCGGCAGTTACTCACTTCCGCGAGGCGACTTGAAGAGAGTCTCATGACGTCACTGATCAAGGATCCGATCCTGTGGATCCTGCTGGTAGTACTGATCGCTGCGGTCATCGCAGTGAATCGAGCCCGGAGAACCAACATGGCGCTCCGGAAACAGAACACCGACCTGCGCACCGTCCGGGACGGACTCCACATGGAGACCCAGCGGCTGCACGGCGAGTACGCGGCGCTGCGGGCCGACCAGGAGCGAGCCCTGGCCGAGGTGCGCGGCGACGCGGAAACGGAGACGAAGGACGTTCTCAAGGCGTGGATGCGCAGCCTGCAGGTGCTGGCCGACCAGCAGCAGCGCTCCATCAGCGATCTGGCCCGGCTGAAGTACGGCGATGATCCGCTGATCCTCGCCGACCTGATGACGATCGACCACACCAACAGCCAGTTCGGCCGGCGTGCCCAGGGCATCGCCGCGCTGTGCGGCGGCTGGCTGGGGCGCCGCGAGACCGCCGCGTCGGTGTACGACGTGGCTCGCAGCGCCACGGGCCGGATCAAGCACTTCGACCGGGTGAAGATCCACAGCCGGGTCAACGTCCATGTCGCCGCCACGGCGGTGGAACCCGTGGCCGTCGTGCTCGCGGAGCTGCTGGACAACGCCACCAACTACAGTGCGCCGGGTACCCCCGTCGAGATCAACATCCAGGCCGTCCCGACCGGTATCTGCCTGATCGTCGACGACGCGGGTCTCGGGATCAGCCAGGAGGAGAAGGACCGTGCGGCCGCTCTGCTGAGCCCGGCGGCACCCATCTCGATCACCAGCCTCGGCAATCCGCCCCGGGTCGGTTTCGCTGTCGCCGGAGTGCTCTCCGACCGGTACGGCTTCAAGGTGTCCGTCGATTCTGTGTCGCCGTACGGCGGTGTACGCGCGGTCATCCTTCTGCCGGAGAGCCTCTTGACCAACGAAGCGCCCGAACCAGCGGCCGAGACCGGCCTGTCCGTCGAGACCGAGGCCCCGGCGGCCGCAGCGCGCGTGGCCCGGATCCCCGCCCCGGTGCCGATCATCGGGACTACGGCGGGCGGGCTGCCCAAGCGCCGACGGGCGGTCGCGGTGGTTCCGCAGCCTGCCGTCACCGAGCCGGCCCCGGAGCCGGTGTCGGAGCACAACAGCGAGGTGACCGCGTCGCGCATCGGTGCCTTCGCACGCGGAACGCTCCGCGGACGGGACACCACCACCACGGAAGGAACTCAAGAACAGTGAAGCCGGATCTGTCGTGGGTGCTCGACGACGTGCTGACGGTGAGCGGCGCCCGCCATGCGATTCTCGTCTCGGCCGACGGCCTGCTGCTGGAACGCTCCAGCGGCATCTCCCGGGACGACGCCGAGAAGAACGCCGCCGCGATGAGCTCGATGCAGTCCCTCAGCCGGGCGGTCGCCCCCTTCGTGGCAAGTGGCAAGGGGGTCTGGAAGCAGACCCTCATGGAGTACGACGGCGGCTGGATCTTCCTGATCGCTGCGGGCAGCGGGTCCTACATGGCGGTCTCCGCCGCCCTGGACGTCGACATGGAACTCATGTCGATCCGTATGCAGCAGCAGGTGAAGGCACTGGGTGTCGCTCTGAGTACACCGGAGCGCCAGAGCGCTGGTGCCGACGCATGACGATGCCCGGCGAGGAAGCTCCGGTGTCCAGCGAACTCGTCCGCTCCTACGTCATCACCGGCGGCCGGCGGCTGCCCTCCGCCGACGACCTGTCGCTGCACACCCTGGTCACCCTGGCTCCCGACCGCGAACTGCCCCTGGGAGCCGGCCCGGAGGTGCGCGCGATCTGGGAGCTGTGCGGCGGAGGCTATCTGGCCGTGGCCGAGGTGGCCGCACATCTGGGCCTGCCGGTGGGTGTCGCCCGTCTGCTGCTGAGCGACTTAGCCGAGCAGGGACACCTCTTGCGCCGCGCCGCGCCTCCCCCTGCCCAGGCCGTCGACAGAGACCTGATCGAAAAGGTGCTGTATGGACTCCAATCCCGTTTCGCCTGAGACCCGTTACGTCTCGGGTGCGGTGACCACCACGGCGAAGATTCTCGTGGTGGGGCACTTCGCCGTGGGCAAGACAACGTTCATCGGCTCGCTGTCCGAGATCGCCCCCCTGCGCACCGAGGAGAAGATGACGCAGGCGTCCATGCACGTGGACGATCTGCGCGGCGCGCCGGACAAGATGACGACCACCGTGGCCCTGGACTTCGGCCGTCTCACCCTCAGCGACGAGGTGGTGCTGTATCTCTTCGGCACGCCTGGTCAGCAGCGGTTCATGCAGCTGTGGGAGGACATGGCCCGGGGCGCGATGGGGGCGCTGATCCTGGTGGATCCCGTCCGGCTCGCCGACTCGTTCCCGGTGATCGAGCTGGTCGAGAAGT
This sequence comes from Streptomyces sp. NPDC001222, assembly GCF_042896945.1. NCBI lineage: Bacteria > Bacillati > Actinomycetota > Actinomycetes > Kitasatosporales > Streptomycetaceae > Streptomyces > Streptomyces sp. NPDC001222. The sequence goes on along the minus strand of NZ_JBIAXT010000001.1, from coordinate 88,332 downwards.
ACGGCCTCGAGTACTCCATCGCGGTGAACAGCTTCACGCCGGAACAGTACGAGGAGGACGAGATCCGTGAGGCGCTCGATCTCCTGCCCCACACGCCCGTCTCGTACTGCGACGCCCGCAAGCGGGAGTCCTCGGCCCAGGCGCTGATCACCCTCGTCCAGCATCTCCTCGTCCGGTCGGCCTGAACCGACCGCCTTTCGCCACCACGGCCCGGGGTGCGGAGCGCTCCGGGAACTCAAAGGAACATCTCATGGACCTTCAGCATTCGGCCGCCGTATCGGGCGTACCGGCGAGATGCCCCATGCACGGCCAGGACTTCGCCGACGACCCCCAGGGCGTGTACGACGCCTTGCGTGCGTTCGGGCCCGCGGCCCCGGTCGAACTCGCCCCGGGCGTGGACGCGACCCTCGTCACGGACTATCAGGCGGCGCGGACCGTTCTGCAGAACACCACGGACTTCAGCCGGGACCCGCGCCGCTGGAAGGCCCTCAACGAGGGCCGAATAGCCCTGGACAACCCGGTGCTGCCGATGATGGCGTACCGTCCGAACTGCCTGTTCACCGACGGCGCCGTCCATCTCCGGCTGCGCAAGGCCGTCACGGACAGCCTCGACCAGCTCAACATCGGCAGGATCCGCCGCGACGTCGAGCCCATCGCGGCCTTCCTGATCGACCAGTTCAGCGAGCGCGGGCGCGCCGACCTCCTCAACGACTACGCCAAGCTGCTGCCGCTGCTGCTGTTCAACCGGCTCTTCGGCTGCCCCGCCGGCATCGGCGACCGGCTCACCAGCTCCATGTCCGCGATCTTCGACGGCAAGGACGCCCTCAAGGCCAACGAGGAGCTGACCGCCTGCCTCATGGAGCTGATCGCGCTCAAGCGGCGTGAGCCCGGGGACGACGTCACCTCCTGGCTCATCCGGCACCCCGCCGGGCTGAACGACGAGGAGCTCAAGGACCAGTTGGTCATGCTGATGGGCGCGGGCGTCGAGCCCGAGCGCAACCTCATCGGCAGCGCCCTGCTCCTGCTGCTGTCGAGCGGCTCCTCCGCCCGCGGCGCTGGGATGCTGACCGAGGAGGCGCTGGACCACGTCCTGTGGAACAACCCGCCCATCGCCAACTACGCCACCCACTACCCCGTCCACGACGTGGACCTGGGCGGCGTTCCCGTCGAGGCCAACACCCCTCTGGTCATCAGCTTCGGGGCGGCCAACAACGACCCCTCGCTCCGGGAGGCCCGCCAGTCCCTCAGCAAGGGGGCGCACCTGGCCTGGGGTGCGGGGCCGCACGCCTGCCCGGCGAAGTCTCCGGCCACGGTGATCGCCCTGACCGCGATCGAGGCGATCCTCAACGCGCTGCCGGACCTCACCCTCGATGTCCCGGCGGACCATCTGCAGTGGCGGCCGGGCCCCTTCCACCGTGCGCTGGCCGCCCTGCCCGTCCGGTTCACGCCGACCCCCGGCACCCGGGTGGCCGCGCTCCACGCCCCCGCGCAGACCACGCGGACGGCGGCGGCGGAGCCGCCGCGGGCCCGCACCGCACCGGTCCCCCGTCAGGAGACCAGGCCGGCCAAGAAGGGATTCTGGAGCACCTTCCTCGACGTGTTCCGCGTGTGAGGCACGGAATGTGACAGGGGCAACACTCAGCGGGGCATGACCCAAGGTCGTGGAAGGGTAGATTCCGCCGGAATCACTTCGGTAACGCCCCGCCTAAGGAGCCCCGCGTGACCGCTGTTGACGACATAGGTGGCATAACCAACGACCGCCGCGCCGTCATCTCAGTCCTCCGGCGTCTTCGCTCCACCGACGGACAGCACACCCCCCTCCCCGTCTGGGCAGAGCTACGCGCGTTGGGAGACGTCGTAGCCGCCCCCTGGGGCGGCTACTTCATCACCGGTTTCGAGGCATGCAGCCAGGTCCTGCGCGGCAGGAACTGGCTGGTGCCCGACATCGCGTGGCAGGAGCGCCAGTCCGGTCCGGAGCGCTGGCAGGCCCCGGCCACCCAGGAGATGAGCCACGTACTGTCCCGGCTCAACGCCCCTGTCCACACCTGCCAGCGCCGTGCTCTCGGGAATCTCTTCGACCGTCACACCCTCGACGCCATGCGGCCCGACATCGAAGAACACGTCGACGAGCTCCTCGACGACCTCGACGCACGGCTGCGCGACCACGGCGAGGCCGACTTCGTCGCCGCCGTAAGCGAGCAGCTGCCGGTCCGCACGGTCGGACGCTGGCTCGGCATCCCGCCCGAGGACTACGCGCACATCCTGGACATCACCCACCGGCAGGTGCACGCCCAGGAACTCCTGCCCACCAAGAGCCAACTGGACGTCTCCGCCGAGGCCACGCTCCGGCTCCGGGCCTACTTCACCGACCTCGTCCGGCAGCGTCGCGCCCGTCCCGGCAACGATGTCGTCTCCGGCTGGATCCGTCACTGGGACGCCGAGATGCCCGGCGACCAGGAAGCCGCGGACCGCCTTCTCTACTACCTGACGATGTTCATCACCATCGCCTCCCTGGAGACCTCCGCGACCCTGCTCTCCGTCGCCGTCCGGCTCCTTCTGGAGGACCCGGCCCGCTGGGACTGGCTGCGCCGCCACCCCGAGCACATCGACGACGCCATCGACGAGGCCCTGCGCTACGACCCGCCCATCCACCTCAACTCGCGGGTCGCCGCCGACGACACGGTCCTCGCGGGCGTGCCCATCGCCAAGGACACGATGGTCCACGTCCTGTACGGCGCCGCCAACCACGACCCGCGGCGCAACGAGAACCCCCACACCTTCGACATCCTCCGCAGCAACCGCGGCCATCTCACCTTCGGTGGTGGAGCCCACTACTGCCTCGGCGCGGCACTCGCCCGGCTCGAGGCCCAGACCCTGCTGACCCGTCTGCTGAATCGATTCCCGACCCTCCGACTCACCGCCGGGCCCGCCTACGCGCCCCGTATGGTCTTCCGGCGTGTGACCTCCCTGAAAGTGACGACATGAGTGCCCTGCCCACCCCCACCAGCCAGTCCCTCAAGACGCTGCGGACCGACCGGCAGGGGCCCGTGCTGTCCATCGAGCTGAACGCCCCCGACCAGGGCAACCCGGTCACCGAGACCCTGCTCGACGAGCTGCTCGCCGTCCTCGACGCCCAGGACGCCGGTACCCGGGTCATCGTGCTCTCCGCCGCCGGCCCCGACTTCAGCCTCGGGGGCGACCGCACCGAGTACGCCGAGCACCTGGCCGAGGACCCGGCGGGCAGCGGCATCCGTGGCTCGGGCGTCAAGGCGCGCCGCGTCTGCGCGGCCCTCACCGACAACCCGGCCGTCACCATCGCACGCGTCCAGGGCAAGGCCATCGGCGCGGGCCTCGCCCTCGCTCTCGCCTGCGACCTCAGGGTCGCGGCCGACACCGCGACCTTCCGGCTCCCGGAACTCGCCCTCGGCCTGCCCACCGCCTGGGGCGGCCTGCTCCCCCGGCTCCTGGCCGAGGTCGGCGCCGCCCGCGTCCGCGAGCTCATCCTCACCAGCCGTGCTTTCACCGCCCAGGAGGCCCAGACGCTCTCCATCCTCCAGAACGTCGTACCCGAGGAAGACCTCGACGCGGCGGTGGCGGCCTGGTACAGGCCGATCCTGCGCCGCTCCCCCGCCGCTCTGCGGGTCAACAAACTCCTGCTCAACGCCCACGCCGCGACCTCACGTCTGGCCGACGCCTCCGCTCTCGACTCCGAGCTGATGGCATCGGTGCTCGCCGAGGCCGAGTACACCCGGGGACAGCGGCGCACCGGGCATCTGGTCTGAGCGGCACGGCGGCGCGATCACCGCGCCGCCGTGCTTCCCTGCGAACGGCCGCCGCGGTCAACTCCGGTCCGCGGGGCGGCGGTCCGGTTGGAACACGTCGGCGACTCGGGGCGTGGCGAGGGTCGCCAGTCGCCGTAGGCCGGCCCGTCGCTGCACCATGCTCAGCCCGGTGACCCCTGCGCCGAGCGCCAGCCAGCCCGCCGGACCCGCCGTCATCACCGCGCCGGTCAGCAGCAGGGGACCCAACGACTTCTGTACGGACTGGGCCATCCCGGCCACTCCCAGATAGGAGGCCCGGGCCCGCGGCGGCGCCAGGCTGACCGCCAGCTCCCAGGAACTCACCGAGCGCATCAGTTCGGCGAGGGTGACCAGCATCGCGGCCACGAGCATGGCGAGTGAGGCCGACCAGGCCCCACCGCCGGTGGCGGTCGCCAGTACCAGGCAGCAGACGAACAGGATCACGCCGTACCAGCCCACCGCCACGGCCGCCCCGCGCGGGCCCTCGACCCGTGCCGAGATCCGCAGTTGCAGGACCACCACGAGCACGGTGTTGAGCACCAGGAAGGCGGGGACGACAGCGTGCGGCGCGCTGGTGTGGTGCACCAGCCACAGCGGCAGGCCGACGTTGAGAACCGAGTCGTCCAGGTTCATCGGGATGTCGAGCAGGACGAAGAGCAGGTAGCCGCGATCCCGCCAAGGACTGGGGGAGTAAGACGGCGCGTCAAGAACCCTTCCTTCGCCCTGTGCCACGACCAGTCCCTGGCCGGCCGGCTCCCGGGTCCGCCGGACCAGTGCGGCGGCCAGGACGAAGGAGAGCGCGTCGGCCAGGATCAGCGCGCGGTAGGCGTTCGCCGTGCCCACGCCGAGGCCGATGGCGGCGATGCCCGCGCCGACCGCGTATCCGGCGTTGGCCACACTCCGGGACAGCGCCTGATAGGTGGCTCGTTGCTCACCCGCGACCCGGGTGGCGAAGAGCATCTCCAGCGTCTTGGCCGCTCGCTCCCCCAGACACGTCACGGCGACCACGGGCAGCAGGGTGACGAAGTCGCGGGCGACCAGCAGCAGGCCCATCGTGCCCAGGCGCAGCAGATGACAGCCGATCAGCAGACCACGTACCGGGAACCGTTCGGCGGCGCGCCCGGCCAGCGGCGACCCGGCTATCCCGGCGACCGCCCCGACTCCCAGCAGCAGTCCGAGCCGGCGCGCGTCCAGACCGCTGACGAAGGTGAAGTAGAGCACGGAGGCCGCGGCCCACACCCCGGTCCCGGTCCGGTCCACACACTGCGCGAGCAACATGATCCGCGCGTCCCGCCCACCCGGCGGCCGCCGCAGCTGCGCTATCAGTCCGTCCCCGGCCCATGACATGGCTGTCCCCTGTTCCCCCGTCCGAGTCATCTCGACGTCAAGATACTTGATATCGACAGAGTTCGCAGCCGATGGCGGGGGTGGCTCGCCGAGACCGATCCCCGAGTGCGCCCCGAAACGCCGGATGCCCCGGAGGATTCCTCCGGGGCATCTGTCGGCGCGCGTCGATCGAGAGGCAGACGAGTCGGGCTGTACGCCGGGTTCTGTACCGGGGGGTCCTCGCGGGCCCCTCGGTGACGGCCATCCATCTAGGGCCGACGTTGCCGCCGGCCTCGTGCGGTCTACCCGCGGACTCGGGCGAGCAGCCCTCCGACGTCCGCGCAGGGCGCCATTACAGCGGCCCCTTTTGACCTTGCTCCGGGTGGGGTTTACCTAGCTGCCCAGGTCACCCTGGGCACTGGTGGTCTCTTACACCACCGTTTCACCCTTACCGAGGACCGAGGTCCCCGGCGGTCTGTTTTCTGTGGCACTGTCCCGCGGGTCACCCCGGGTGGCCGTTAGCCACCACCCTGCTCTGTGGAGCCCGGACGTTCCTCGGGAAGGTCCACAAGAACCTCCACGCGGCCGTCCGCCCGGCTCGTCTGCCGTAGCGACCATGGTACCGGGCCGGTAGGACCTCCCGGTCCGACGGTCAGCGGAACGCCGCCGTCTCCAGCTCGAAGGCCAAGGGCTCCGGCAGAGCGAGCGGCTTGCCGAAGGGGATCGTGCAGTGCTGGCGGTAGTCGTCGCGTTCCGGATCGCTGAACAGCGTGACCGAGGAGTCGTCGCGGTCGACCAGCAGATAGAGCGGGATGCCGCCGCGGGCGTAGCAGCGCCGTTTGCCCACGCGGTCGATCCCGGGCTTGGCGGACGTCACCTCCAGGACCATCGCGACGCCGTCGCAGGGCATCCAGGAGCCGGCGCCCCGGAAGATCCGCAGTTCCTGGGGGGCGAACGTGCCGTCGGGGATCACATGGTCCCTCGGGCAACCGCCGCCGCTCCGGAGTCTCAGACCTTTGTTCCCCGAGAAGTCCATATCGGTCCGGGAGCGACGGATCACCTGTTTCATGATCAGGCTGATGTAGTCCTCGTGGTCCCCGTCCGGCGGCGGTGTCACAACGATCTCCCCCTCGATCAGTTCGGCCCGGAAGCCCTCCGGGGTGTCGAGGGCCTGGAAGATCTCCAGCAGTCCCTCCGCCGGCGTGATCGGCTCGTGGGCCATGGCGGTCATGTCACGCCCCTCCTTCGGTCGCTCGCCAGACTGGGACATGGAAGATCACCTGTCCAAGGGATCGGGAACCGTTCCCTCGATCGTGGCACAGGGGCACAGGCTCCGTCAGGGACGTACGGGTGGCGGGGCCGCACCGTCACCGGCCCTCGGGCCCGGGCGCCAAGGCCTCTCCCCCGCCGTACCCCGTAACCTGGCGCGAGTCCCGCTGTTCGGTCTCGAGGAGAATCCGTGCTCGTCCTGCTGCCGCCCTCCGAAGGCAAGGCACCCTCAGGGAGCGGTGCCCCCTTGGAGCTGGAGTCGCTGTCGCTGCCCGGGCTGACCGCCGCGCGGGAGGGCGTGCTCGGTGAGCTGGTGGAGCTGTGCTCGGGGGACGAGGACAAGGCGCGCGAGGTACTGGGAATCGGCGAGGGGCTGCGCGGGGAGGTCGCCAAGAACGCCGGGCTGCGGACGGCGGGGGCGCGGCCCGCCGGGGAGATCTACACCGGTGTGCTCTACGACGCCCTCGACCTCGGTTCGCTGGACGCGGCGGCCACCCGGCGCGCGACAGGGTCCCTGCTCGTCTTCTCCGGACTGTGGGGCGCGGTCCGCGTGACCGACCGCATCCCCTCGTACCGCTGCTCGATGGGGGTGAAGCTGCCCGGTCTGGGCGCCCTCGGTGCGTACTGGCGTACGCCGATGGCCGCAGCCCTGACCGCGGCGGCCGGCCACGGACTGGTGCTCGATCTGCGCTCCTCCGCCTACGCGGCGGCGTGGAAGCCGAAGGGCGAGGTGGCCGGGCGGACGGCGACCGTGCGGGTGCTGCACTCCCGGACGGTGGACGGGGTGGAGAAGCGGTCGGTCGTCAGCCACTTCAACAAGGCCACGAAGGGGCGGATCGTCCGCAGTCTGCTGACGGCGGGGGCCGTGCCGAAGGACCCGGCGGAGCTGGTGGAGGCGCTGCGGGACCTCGGGTACGCGGTGGAGGCCGAGGCCCCGGGCCGGGCGGGCAGGGCGTGGACGCTGGACGTGGTGGTGACCGAGATCCACTGAGGCGCAGCAGCCCGTACGAGCGACCATTGCACTATGTGCAACGACCTTTGCGCATAGTGCTTTCCGCGGGCAGGATGAGGCCATGGCCTCACCCCTGCCCCCGTCGGCGTCCGCGCTCTCCGTCCTCGACGTCGCGCCCGTCCTCCCCGTGGTCGTGGTGACGGACGCGGCCGACGCCGTACCGCTGGCGCGCGCCCTGGTGGCGGGCGGGCTCCCGGCGATCGAGGTGACACTGCGGACCCCCGCCGCGCTGGCGGCGATCCGGGCGGCCGCGGCCGAGGTCCCGGGCGCGATGGTGGGGGCGGGCACGGTCCTCACACCGGAGCAGGTCGGCGACTGTGTGGCGGCGGGCGCGCGCTTCCTGGTCAGTCCGGGGTGGACGGACGCGCTGCTGACGTCGATGCAGGCGTCCGGGGTGCCGTTCCTGCCGGGGGTCTCGACGACGTCGGAGGTGGTCGCGCTCCTGGAGCGCGGCGTCACGGAGATGAAGTTCTTCCCGGCGCAGGCCGCGGGCGGCACGGCATATCTGAGGTCGCTGGCCGGACCGCTCCCCCGGGCCCGCTTCTGTCCCACGGGCGGGATCGGCCCGGTGAACGCCCCGGACTATCTGGCGCTGTCCAACGTCGGCTGCGTGGGCGGGACTTGGATGGTGCCCCAGGATGCGATCGCGGCCCGGGACTGGGTGCGGATCGAGGGGCTGGCCCGGGAGGCGGCGGCGCTGCGGAAATAGCTCCCCGGGGGACGCCGGTGGCGCCCCCGGCGGGCGTTCAGCGCAGGTGGGCCGTGTCGTTGAGGAGGCGGACGCTCGCGTTGCCGTCCGCGTAGTACGCCACCGCGGTCAGCGAGGCCGCCGACAGCTCCATGCGGAACAGCGCCTGCGGGGGCGCCTCCAGGGCGAGGCGGACCAGGGTCTTGATCGGCGTGACATGCGAGACGAGCAGGACCGTACGGCCCGCGTACGCGGCGACGAGCCGGTCCCGCGCCGCGGCGACCCGGCGGGCGACGGCCGCGAAGCTCTCGCCGCCGCCGGTGGGTTCGGCCTCCGGGTCGCGCAGCCAGGCGTTCATGTCGTCCGGGTACCGCTCCCGCACCTCGCCGAAGGTGAGGCCCTCCCAGACCCCGAAGTCGGTCTCCCGCAGCCCCTCCTCGATGCCCACCTCGCACCCGAGCCGGGCGGCGACGGCCTCGGCCGTCTCACGGCAACGGGCGAGGGGCGAGGAGACGACGGCCTGGACGGTCCCCCGCGCGGCGAGCACCCCGGCGGCCAGTTCCGCCTGGCGCCGGCCGACGTCGGACAACGACGGATCGCTGCCGCCGCTGCCGGAGAACCGCTTGAGCGGGGTGAGCGGCGTCTCGCCGTGCCGCAGCAGCACGAAGGTGGTCGGGGTGCCGAGGTCGGGCGGGGCAGCGGCGACGTTGCGGGCGGCCCGCACATCGGCCGTCGTGGAGCCGACGGTACCGGCGTCCCCCGGCGCGATGGCGGTGGCGCCCGCCAGGGCCGCTCGGGCCTTGGCCGCGCCCGCGGCCGCGTCGCCCGGTGGGCCGGCCGGCTCGGGGACCGCGACGGCGCGCGCGGCCAACTCCGCGGTGGACCGGGACGGTTCCCACCGCTCCCCCCGGCTCCCCGCGTCCATCGCCTCGTTGGCGAGCCGGTCCGCGTGCTTGTTCTGCTCGCGCGGGATCCACTCGTAGGTGACCTGCCCGGCCGGGAACAGGGCGGCGGCCTGCATCGCCAGCGGTCGCATCGCCGGATGCTTGATCTTCCAGCGGCCCGACATCTGCTCCACGACCAGCTTGGAGTCCATGCGGACATGCACCCGGGCGGCCGGGTCCAGCTGGTCGGCCGCGCTCAGACCGGCCAGCAGCCCCCGGTACTCGGCGACGTTGTTGGTGGCGGTCCCGATGAACTCGGCCCGCTCCACGAGCGTCTCGCCCGTCGCCGCGTCCAGCACCACGCTGCCGTAGCCCGCGGGCCCCGGGTTGCCCCGGGAACCGCCGTCGGCCTCGACGATGAACTCCCGCACGCCCAACGCCTCTTACAGACCGGACTCGGACGTACGCACCAGGATGCGGCGGCAGTTCTCGCAGCGGACGACCGTGTCGGGGGCGGCCCCGCGGATCTCGTTCAGCTCGGTGATCGCCAGCTCCTGGCGGCAGCCCTGGCAGGTGCGCTGGTACAGCTTGGCCGCACCGATGCCGCCCTGCTGCTCGCGCAGCTTGTCGTACAGCTTCAGCAGGTCCGCGGGCACCGAACCGGCGACGACCTCACGCTCCTTCGTCACCGTCGCGGCCTCGCCGTCGATCCCCTCGAAGGCCGCGTCCCGGCGCGCCGTCGCGTCGTCGATCTTCGACTGCACCGACGCGACCCGCTCGGTCAGCTCGGCGACCCGCTCCTGCGCGGACTCGCGGCGCTCCATGACCTCCAGGACGACGTCCTCCAGGTCACCCTGGCGCTTGGCGAGCGAGGCGATCTCGTGCTGGAGGTTCGCCAGGTCCTTCGGGGAGGTGACCGCACCCGAGTCGAGCCGCTGCTGGTCACGGACGGCGCGCTGACGCACCTGGTCCACGTCCTGCTCCGCCTTGGTCTGCTCGCGGGCGGTGTCGCTCTCCTCGGTCTGCGCGGCCACCAGCAGGTCGCGCAGCTGCGTGAGGTCCTTGGTCAGCGACTCGATCTCGGCGTGCTCGGGCAGGGACTTCCGCTTGTGCGCGAGCTGCTGCAGGCGTACGTCCAGGGCCTGTACGTCGAGGAGTCGGATCTGGTCGGCGGGCGCGGCGTTCAGTTGGGGGCTCCAGGGGTCTTCGTCGGGTTGGACGACGCCGCGTGGGCGGTCCAGGGGTCGGTGACCGTCTTCGAGACGTGGACGCGCAGGTCCCATCCGTGGCGGTCGGAGATCTCGTCGAGCTGGGCGGCGGCCAGCTCGCACCAGGGCCATTCGGTGGCCCAGTGCGCCGCGTCGAGCAGCGTGAGAGGACGGTGGGCGTCGGCGGCCATGAACTCCGACGCGGGGTGATGGCGCAGGTCCGCGGTGAGGAAGGCGTCGACACCGGCCGCGCGGACGTCGTCGAAGAGGCTGTCGCCGGAGCCGCCGCTGACGGCGACCGTCCGCACCAGCGCCTCGGGGTCACCGGCCACCCGGATGCCCTGCGCGGTGGCGGGCAGCCGCTCGGCGGCGCGGGCGGCCAGCTCGCGCACGGTCACGGCGTGCTCCAGCTCGCAGATCCGGCCGAGGCCCCGGCGTCCCTCCGGGTCGGTCGCGTCCGGGACCAGGGGGCGTACGACGCGCAGGTCGAGCGCGCCGGCGAGGGCGTCGCTGACGCCGGGGTCGGCCCGGTCGGCGTTGGTGTGGGCGACGTGCAGCGCGATGTCGTTCTTGATGAGGGTGTGCACCACGCGGCCCTTGAAGGTGGAGGCCGCCACCGTCGTCGTACCGCGCAGATAGAGCGGGTGGTGCGTGACCAGCAGGTCCGCGCCCAGCTTCACCGCCTCGTCGACGATCTCCCGGACGGGGTCGACCGCGAACAGGACCCGGGAGACCTCCTGGTCGGGGTCGCCGACGACGGTGCCGACCGCGTCCCAGGACTCGGCCCGCTCGGCGGGCCACAGGGTCTCCAGCGCGGCGATGACTTCAGACAGACGGGGCACGGGGAAAAGGCTACCTGCCCCAGGTCCGTGCCCGGCCGGTCACGGCTGACTCCCCGGACCGGACGCGCCCCGGGCGACCCGCACCGAGTGCCGGGGGTTGTGCACGGGTGCGGTGCGCGCCCTCTTGTGCAGCACAGCCGCCCCTGTTTCCTCAGGCGATTGGCTGCACGAACACCCTTATGTGTGAAGCGAGCGTCCGCGCAGGTCACGTCCGTGCGTACGAAAACTAGCGTCGTCGCCGGAGGTGACCGAACGATGACGGCCTGTGCCTTCGAGTCCGCCACGGCGGACGGGAACGAGTGGGCGACCCGGCCCGGATGTGTGATCACCGCGGACGGGTCCTACGCGGCCCGTCTCGCCCTGAGCGGTGGGTCCTGGTATCCGGAGCGCTGGACCCTGGACGGCCCCGAACCCTACGCCGTACCGCTGCCCGGCAGTCAGCCGGAGGAACCCGGCACCGAGGTCCAGCCCCTGGCCGACGGCCGGGTGCTGATCCACCGCCTCGTGGCGGGGCGCCATCTGTTCTCGCTGCTGTACCCGGCCGGACGGGGGACCGGCGAGCTGCCGCTGGGCGCGGTGGACGACCCCGGCGAGGCGACCCGGCTGGAGCTGCTGCCGCCCGCACCGACGGGCGACGGGGCCTTCGCGCTCGCGGTGGGCCCGCGGTCCACCGCGGTGTGGCTGGTGGCGGGCGGGGCGACCGGGCCCGAGCGCCTGGCGGAGCTGCCCGGCCACTGCACGGGCGGGGTCTGGCTGGACCGGGCCGGCCGGCTGCTGGCCCTGGACCGCACCCAGGACGGGGGTCCTGTCAAGACGGTGGTGGTGGATCTCGCGCGGGGCGGGGAGGTGTCGCCGCTGCTGCAGATCGCGGACGGGAGCGACGACCGGCTGCTGCTCGCGGATCCGGACAGCGGGCTGCTGCTGATCCGTTCCGACGCGCCCTCACCGGGCCGGGAGCGGCTCGGCTGGGGGGTGTTGGGGAGCACGCTGCCGGTGCGCTTCCCCGACTGTCTGCGCCTGGACTGCCCGGTGACCCCGTTCGCGATCCAGCCGGGGCAGGTGCTCACTCCGGAGAGCTGCGCGGTGGCGCTCAGGATCGACGGGGCGGCGGGCAGCTGGATCGGGGTCTGGCGCCCCGCGCACCGCCGGATCCTGCATCTCGCCGCGCCCCAGGGGTGGTTGGCCGGGGCGGGGCTGTGGACCCGGGAGGGGGAACTGCGGCTGCCGTTCACCACGGATGCGGTGCGCTGCGGGGTGGCACGGGTGGAGGCGCCGGTGCCGACGGTCGAGCCTCAGGCGCGGGAGCAGGGGCCGGTACGACCCGTACCGCTGCAACAGGCGCCCCTGCAACGGACATCCTCCCACCAGTCGTCTTCCCGACAGACGCCGTCCCGACAGGCGCCACTGCAACGGACACCCCCGCAACAGGCGCCCTCCCGACAGGCGCCCTCGCCACAAACACCCCTGCACCACCGGCCGACAGCACAGCCCCCGGCCACAGAGCCGACACCGCACCCGTCGGTGCCACCCCAGCCGGTGCCACACCAGCCGCCGCCACCCCCACGCCCCCGCAAGACCCCCGCATCGGCCGGGGTCTCCCTCCGCCGCACGCTCACCTGGCCGCGCCCCGACCCCGGCAGCACCAGCGACACCGGACGGTCACGGCCCCGGGCGGCAGCCCTGCCCACGGCCGAGGCGGCCTCCGCACTACCCGGCCCGGACGCCGTCACCACCCCCGACACGACGGTCGTGACAACCCCTGTCACAACTGTCACCGCAGCCCGTTAGACTCGCCCGGCTGTACGAAGGATCATGTTGACGGGGTGAACACTTCTCATGAGCGACACCAGCACCGCATCGCCGCTGTCCGCCGAGGCCCAGGACCCCCTGGTTCACGGCCGGCACCGTGGCCCGGTCTCGGCCGAGGACCACGAGGCGGCCCCGCACGGCCGGCACCGCAAGCCGTCCGGGCAGCAGGAGGAATCCGACACCGCGGCCTGACCGGCACGAGGGAGCGCGAACCGTCGGCGCCCACCACCATGGGCGCGCCGACACCACGGTGAGCGCGCCGGTCGACGCACCGGAACCCCCGCCCGTCGTACGACGGGCGGGGCCGTTCCGTATGGGGCTCCCCCGTGCCCCGGCGGTGGCGACACCCGCGACTCCCCCTTGTCGCGCCGTGCATCGACCCCCACGATCGAGACCCCACGGCACGGAGCGCGACATCACGGCGGTAACCCAGATTGCTGGGACACGACGGCGGTCTCCGGCACCACGGCACCACCCGGGACGCGCCGATGATCCCGTCCGAGACCGTCAGACGCCTGGAGCGCGCCCTGCGCGGCGCGGCCGGCGCCCTCTCCGTACTCGACCGCACCGCCGAGGTCCTGCTCGACGCCGTACCGGCCGATGTGTGGTGCGCGGTGATCCTCGACCCCGCCACGCTGCTGGACACCGGCGGGCAGCACGCCCACGGCTTCCCGGAGGGGAGCATGCTGCGCCTGTTCGAGATCGAGCACGTGGAGCAGGACGACGTCGACGATCTGCGGGCCCTCACCCGGCGTTCCGGCGCGGCGGGGGTGCGCAGCAGACGGGAGCTGGTCGGCGAGCTGTTCCTCCGGCACTGTCTGCCGCAGCTCGCCCACCCGCCGCCGGCCACGGACGGCCGGCTGCTCAGCGATCCGCCGCCGCCCCCGCGTGCTTGAGCCCGAGCACCTCGGCGGCCGCGAACGTCTCGCCCGGGGGCCGCCGCGCGTAGTGCGGAGTGAGCAGCGCGTCGAGTTCGTCGTAGGTGAAGACGTCCTGCTCGGTGTCGAACCTGGCCTGTATCCGGGGTCGTTCGACGATCGCGACCATGCCGCCGTGCACGACGAGAAGCTGCCCGTTCACCTGTGCGGCGGCCGGTGAGGCGAGGTAACCGACGAGCGGGGCGACATGCTCGGGGGCCAGCGGGTCGAGGCCCTCGCCGGGCTGCTGAACCCCGGCGAAGACGTCCTCGGTCATCCGGGTGCGGGCGCGCGGGCAGATCGCGTTCGCCGTCACCCCGTACCGGGCGAGCGCGAGGGCGGTGGACGTCGTGAGGCCTACGATCCCGCCCTTGGCCGCCGCGTAGTTGGGCTGCCCGGCGGATCCGGCCAAAAACGCCTCCGAGGACGTGTTCACGATCCGCCCGTACACCGGGCCGTCGGCCGCCTTGGCCCGGGCCCGCCAATGCGCGGCGGCGAAGCGGGTGGTGTTGAAGTGGCCCCTGAGATGGACCCGGATCACCGAGTCCCACTCGTCCTCGGACATCGAGAAGACCATGCGGTCGCGCAGGATGCCCGCGTTGTTGACGAGGATGTCCAGCGGGCCGAACTCCTCGACCGCGAACTCCACCAGCGTCCGGGCCTGTTCATGGTCGCCGACGTCCCCGCTGTGGGCGGCGGCCCGGCCGCCGGCCGCGCGGATCTCGGCGACGACCTCCTCGGCGGGTGCGGCGGAGGCCGCGCCGGAACCGTCGCGTCCGGACTGTCCGTGGTCATTGACGACGACCGACGCGCCGAGCCGGGCCAGTTCCAGCGCCTCGGCCCGGCCGAGGCCCCGCCCGGCGCCCGTGACGATCGCGGTCCGTCCCTCAAGGGGCCGTGACGGCCGTGAAGGCAGTGATGGCGGTGTCATCAAGTTCGGTTCCTTCCCGTCCCCTCGCGGAGGTTCAGATCTCGATGCACGTACGCAGCGCCGTACCGGTCCGCATCTGTTCGAGTGCCTCGTTGATCCCGGCCAGCGGCACCCGGTGGGTGATCAGGCCCTCCAGATCGATCCGGCCCGCCCGCCACAGCGCGATCGTCCGCTCGTAGGAGCGCAGGACGTCCCCGCCGCCGTACAGCGAGGGCAGGATCCGCTTCTCGTCGAAGAACAGCTCGAACATGTTGAGCCGCAGGAAGTCGTCCAGCGCGCCCGCGCCGACGACCACCAGGGTGCCGCCGCGCCGGGTGTTCTCGTACGCGGTCCGGGCGGTGGCCGACTTTCCGACGACCTCGAAGACATGGTCGAAGCCCTCGCCGGCGGTCACCTGATGCTTGGCGTCGGGCAGCCCGTCCGGGGCGACGGCCCGGGTGGCGCCGAACCTCAGGGCCGCCTCGCGGCGGGAGGCGACCGGGTCGACGGCCACGATCTCGGCGGCTCCCCTGAGCCGGGCGCCCTGGATCACGGACATGCCGACGCCCCCGCAGCCGATGACCGCGACCGATGAACCGGCCGCCATGTCGGCGGTGTTGAGGGCGGCGCCGAGCCCGGTGGTCACCCCGCAGCCGATCAGGGCCGCGATGTCGAAGGGCACGTCGTCGGGGATGGGCACCGCGCAGCCCGCGTCGACGACGACCTCCTCGGCGAAGGTGCCGGTGCCCGCGAAGCCGAACAGGTCGGCGGAACCGCCCGTGGTGCGCCGGAAGTTGGGGGTGGCCGCGTTCATGAACCCGGCCAGGCACAGCTCGGTCTGCCCCCGCTCGCACGCGGGACAGGCGCCGCAGGCGGGCAGCCAGCACACCACGACCCGGTCACCGGGCTTCACCCGGCTCACGCCCTCGCCGACTTCGAGGACCTCGCCCGCGCCCTCGTGTCCCGGTACGAAGGGAGCGGGCTGCGGCAGTACGCCGTTCATGGCGGACAGGTCCGAATGGCACAGCCCCGTGGCGCGCACCCGGATCCTCACCCTGCCGGGCCCGAACCCCGCCGCCTCGATGCCGTCGAGCACCTCCAGCTTGTCCTGGCCGATCTCGTGCAGTACGGCTGCGCGCATGGTGCGGCTCCCCTCGGAGTACGGAACTCACAGATTCGGAAGTGCCGACCGGCCGGGCCGGCACTCAGGCGTGCTCCACGACGGTGTCGGCGAGCACGGGCACGTCGTCCCGCTCGACGGCGCTCACGGCCACCCGCACCGCGCCGTCCCGCCGCCACATACGGATGCGCAGCGTCTCGCCGGGGTAGACGACCCCGGCGAAGCGCGTGGCGTAGGAGCGCACCCGGGTCACATCGCCGTCGAGCAGGGTGTCGACGACGGCCTTGAGCGTGCTGCCGTAGGTGCACAGGCCGTGCAGGATGGGCCGCTCGAATCCGGCGAGCTTCGCGAACTCCGGGTCGGCGTGCAGCGGGTTCCAGTCGCCGGAGAGGCGGTAGAGCAGGGCCTGATCCTCGCGCAGCGGCCGTTCGACGGTCCGGTCGGGCTCGCCGGTGGGCGGGTCGAGCCGCAGGGAGGGACCGCGGTCGCCGCCCCAGCCGCCCTCACCTCGTACGAAGATCTGGGAGTCGTTGATCCACAGCGGGCCGTCTGAGTCGGCGACCTCGGTGCGCATCACGAGGACGGCCGCCTTGCCCTTGTCGTACACGGCGGCGATACGGCCGGTGGCGGTGGCGGTGCCCGCGACGGGCAGGGGGCGGTGCACGGTCAGGGACTGGCCGCCGTGCAGGACGCGGGCGAGGTCGACCTCGATGCCCGGCAGGGACAGTCCGCGGATCACGGCGGGCGAGCCCGCGCCGGCGACGGTGGCGAAGCTCGGCAGGACGTGCAGCCGGGACTCCAGGGTGTAGCGCAGCTCGTCGGGGTCGGTGGCGGGGCTGTCCTTGTCGGGGCGGGCGCCCGCGCCGATGCCGAGGTGGTACAGCTGGACGTCCTTGTGGTCCCAGGTGATCTCGCTGGATCGGGGTTCGGCGGCGAGGGCCTTGGCTGCGTCGATGGGCATGGGGCTCCTGACACTCGCGGGGATGACCCCGGTGCGGCCGTCCGCACCGTCGGCCGCACCGGGGTCGTCACGGGGCCGCGGGAACCCGTCCGTTCTAGAACGCGTTCCAGTACGGCAGACCTCTGTATAGCCCAGGGCCCCCTGCTTGTGAAGGCTCCTGACACAGCGTCAGTTCGGGGGGCGGCACCGCGCCGGTCCCGTCGGCCATGACATTTGTCCTGCCCGAGTCCGTACAACAGCATCTGCCGGGCGCACCCTGGCAGCCCGTAGCGTCGGGGACATGACGAAGAAGACCGGGACACCACCTGCCGTGTCCTTCACGGGGGCGGTCAAGACCTACGGAACCGTACGCGCCGTCGACGGTGTCGACCTGGAGATCGGGACCGGCGAGACGGTCGCCCTGCTCGGCCGCAACGGCGCCGGCAAGTCGACCACGATCTCGCTGCTGCTCGGCCTGAACGAGCCCGACACGGGCACGGTGGAGCTGTTCGGCACCTCCCCGGAGCGGGCCGTGCGCGCGGGCCGGGTGGGCGCCATGCTCCAGGAGGCGCGGGCCGTGCCCCGCGTCACCGTGCGCGAGCTGGTGTCCTTCGTGGCCGGGCGCTACCCCGACCCGCTGCCCGTGAACCGGGCGTTGCAGCTGGCCGGGATCACCGAGCTGGCGGGGCGGCGCGTGGACCGGCTCTCCGGCGGACAGACCCAGCGGGTGCGGTTCGCGGTGGCGCTCGCCGGAAACCCGTCGCTGCTCGTGCTGGACGAGCCGACGGCGGCCCTGGACGTGGAGGCGCGGCACGCCTTCTGGGACTCGATGCGGGCCTACGCCCAAAGCGGCCGCACCGTGCTGTTCTCCACGCACTACCTGGAGGAGGCGGACGCGTACGCCGACCGGATCGTCGTCATCGACCGCGGCCGGATCGTGGCGGACGGCACGGGCGAGGACCTGCGGCGGTCCGCGGGCGGCAACCTGGTCTCGATCGACCTGGCGGGCCGTGCCACCGAGGGGCTCGACCTGCTGCCCGGCGTGCGGTCGGTGGAGGTGCGCGGGGACCGGGCGCTGCTGCGCACCGACGACTCCGACGCGACGGTGATCGCCCTCGCCCAGCTGGGCGCGATACGCGGCCTGGAGGTCGCCCCTGCGTCGCTGGACGACGCGTTCCTGGCCCTGACGGCACGCGAGAGGGAGACGGTGTGATGTGGGACTATCTGCGGCTCGAGGTGCGCCGGACCCTGCGCGACGTCGGCTTTGTGATCGGCGGGGTCGCGATGCCGGTGATGATGTACCTGCTCTTCACCAACATCGGCGACGACGACGGCGCCTGGAAGACGGCGTCCATGGTGGGCATGGCGGCCTACGGCGCGGTCGGCTCGGCGCTGAACACCGGCGGCGGGGTCGCCGAGGACCGGGCCATCGGCTGGCTGCGGCAGCTGAGGGTGACCCCGATGACCCCGCGCCAGGTCGTCGTCGGCCGGGCCCTGACCGGTGCGGTGACGGTCCTGCCCGCGATCGTCGCGGTGCTCTTGGCGGGCGGGCTGGTCAACGGGGTGCGGCTGGCCGCCTGGCAGTGGGCGGCGATCGCGCTGCTGCTGTGGCTCGGCTCACTGCCCTTCACCCTGCTCGGGCTCGGCAACGGCTACCGGATGACCGCGCAGACCACGGGCGTGACCAACATGGTGTGCAATCTGGGGCTCGCGGTGCTCGGCGGTCTGTGGTTCCCGGTCACCCTGTTCCCCGGCTGGCTGCGCGCCCTGTCCGCGTACACCCCGACCCGTCGTTTCGCCCAGCTCGGCACGGCGGTCGCCGACGGGCACGCCCCGGCGCTCACCGCGATCGTGATCCTGGCCGCTTGGCTGCTGGCCTTCGGTTCGTACGCTGTCCTGTCGTACCGCCGGAGCGCGGCGACCAGCTGAACGGGGAGAGAGATGTCCTGGATGCGCAAGGCCTCACAGGGATGGGACGCGAGGCGGTCGGCTGCGCGGGAGGTCCTGGAGCGGCAGCGGTCGGCCGTGCGGGAGGCCCGGGAGCTCCAGCGGTGCTACCAGGAGAACAAAACACGTCTGAAGGCCGAGCAGCGGGCGGCACGCAAGGCCGGGAAGCTTCTGGAGACCCCGGGCCCGCCGCCCAGCGGCTTCACCCTGTTGCCCTGGCTGCTGATGGGGATGGGGGCCTTCTCGAACATCTTCCAGGGCAAGACCCCGAACCCGTGGATCGGCGGCCTCGGCCTGCTCGCCTTCAACTCGTTCTATGTCTACGTGACGTTCCGCGCTTTCTCGAAGGAGAAGCGCGAGGCTCTCTCCACCCGGGTGGCCCTCGGCCTGATGGCCGTGGTGACCTGCGGACTCGCCATCGGGTACGGCGGCACCTGGCTGCTGTTCTTCCCGCTGCTCGGGCTCGCGACGGGTGCGCTCCTGCGCGGGCACCTGCGTGCCTACGGCACGGCGGTCGCCCTGCTGGCGGGGGTGGTCAGCTGCTACCGCGACGGATGGAACGGCCTCAACATCGCCTACGCCACCTGGATCTCGACCATGGTGACGGCCGTGGTCCTCTCCCTGTCCGAGGCCGTGCGAGAACTGCGCGCCGCCCGCGAGGAGCTGGCCCGGCGTGCGGTCGAGGAGGAGCGGCTGCGCTTCTCCCGTGATCTGCACGATCTGCTCGGCCACACCCTCTCGGTGATCGTCGTGAAGTCGGAGGCGGCCCGCCGGCTGGCCCCCAGGGACATGGAGGCGGCGCTCGCACAGGTCACGGACATCGAGTCGGTCGGCCGCCAGGCGCTCACCGAGATCCGTGAGGCGGTGACGGGCTACCGCGAGGGCAGCCTGGCCACGGAACTGGACCGGGCCCGATCGGCCCTGACCGCCGCCGGCATCGAACCCCGCGTACGCCGCTCGGGCTCTCCCCTGGCCCCCCAGGCGGAGGCCCTGCTCGGCTGGGTGGTGCGCGAGGCGGTCACCAACGCGGTGCGCCACAGCGGTGCCGCCCACTGCCGGATCACCATCGAGGGCACCCCCGAGCGCGTACGTCTGACGGTCGACGACGACGGGGCCGGGGCGCCCGCGCAGCCCGCCCCGGAGGGTGTCGGCGGCACCGGTCTGCAGGGACTGACCGAACGCCTCGCGGCGGCGGGCGGCTCCCTGCGGGCCGGCCCGTCGCCGCGCGGCGGCTTCACGGTCACCGCCGAGCTCCCCGTGGACGGCGAGCGCCCCGCGGAGCCGGTGGAGGTGCTGTCTACGGCGCCCAGGGCGACGTGACCGCCCAGCTCACGTCGTCCGACCACGAGGTGGCGCTGTCCCAGGCGTTGGAGCCGCCGTCACTCGCGAGGTAGAGGCCGTAGTCGTAGTGGCGCAGATACTTGCTCGGGTAGTTGTACGACGCGAACGACGTCCCGTTGCCGCTCCTGCCGGTCACCGGGCAGAACGTGGCGTCGGCCCGGAACAGCGCGCTGCCGTTCATGGGCTGCCGGTGGAGCCGGAAGTTCTGGTGCCGGAGGAAGTCGCCCGGGTAGTTCCTGGACTCGAAGGAGACACAGGAGCTGTCGGCGAGGCCGCGGCGGACGATCCAGGTGGCGTCGTTCTTGTCGAGGCTGGAGCTGCTCGACGTCACCGGGGAGATGACCGCCGCGTCGTCCTGGTGACGGATGTAGTCACCGGTGCAGCAGGAGGTGGTCGCGCGCAGCGAGATCTCCGATCCCGGGCTCAGCGAGCCGGTGGAGCCGGTCGGGCCGCCGTAGCCGACGGAGACGATGTTCGCCTGCACGGCGTTGTCGGCCGCGTCCGTCGGGATGCCGGCGGTCATCACGCCCTCGAAGAAGGACCCGATGGAGCCGTTGCTGTTGTCGCCGCCCGTGCCCAGGACGATCGCGCCCTCCTGCTTCATCGGTGAGTAGCCGCCGCCGTTGACGCTCGGCTCGGGGCCGGAATACGTCGTCGTGAGAGCGCCGGTCCGGGAATTGCCGTATTTCAGCGCGAAATGGTCCTGCCCGTTGTTCTTGAGCAGCGCGGTCACGAACGGCAGCGGGCCCGTACCGGTGTTCGCCGTGTTCTTGCTGTAGCCGGAATCCGACTGGAACAGCCCGTTCTCCAGATCGGCCTGTACCCAGGGGCCCTGACCGTAGCAGGGCGCGAACCAGCACTCGGTGCCGAAGTTGATGGCGTCCATGTGGCCGTTGCCGGTGTCCGTGTTGTTGGTCTCGGCGTTGCCGTAGTCGAAGCAGCAGCTGCCGTTCACATGGGTGCCGGAGGTCACCATGTACATCCCCTCGGCCTGCCCGTCGACCGCGACCCCCGAGGTCGAGTTGTCCCGGTAGCCCATGCCGGCGGAGATCTCCAGGCCGTAGACCTGGTGGCCGCCGGCGGTCACCGGCAGCGCGTCCGCGGGCGCGCCGACATCGGCCGCGCCCGCGCCGCCCGCGCCCTCGACGGTGAGGTCGTTGTGGCGCGCGGACTGGTCGTAGATCTTGGAGATGAGGCAGGTCGTCCCGGAGCAGAAGGAGTCCTGGGCGGCCGCGTCGGCGTAGCCGCCGGCCGACAGCACGCCGATGTTCGCCGTCGCGCTGTCCGAGGCGCGCTGCACCTGGTAGAGCGGGCCGTCGTACGCCGAGTACAGCGCCCGGACGAGGCTGTGCGCGGCGACGCAGGGCGTGCCGGCGGCGGCGTAGATGTCGCACGGGAGGGAGCCCGCGGCGGCGGCCCCGGGCGCGCCGGCGGCGAGCATCACGACGGCTGCCACCGCCGCGAGCGCGGCCGTCGCGGCTCTGCGGAGTCGTAAGAACACGGTGTTTTCCTTTCGTTCCGGGTAAGGCGGTGCGAGTCGTTCCGGGTGGCGCGGCACAGGTACCTGGTCGAAATACCGGACGCTGTTCGGGCGAGATACCGAACGATTCCCGGATCTGAAATGCCGAACAATGCGGGAAGGCGGGATCGGCGCAGGAACGACAAAGACGAGTGCCGAATGCCGAGCCGATTGTTTTCCTGGCTTTCCGGTCCGTCAAGATGCCGGGATCACAACGGCGCGGTGTCTCCCTAGGATTGGGCCGTGAACGAGATGCCACGGGACCACCGGCCCGCCCCGCCCGTCCGCGTCCTGCTCGCCGAGGACCAGGGCATGATGCGCGGCGCCCTCGCCCTGCTGCTCGGCTTGGAGGCCGACATCGAGGTCGTCGCACAGGTCGCGGCGGGCGACGCGATCGTGGACGCCGTACTGACCCACCGCCCCGATGTGGCCCTGCTGGACATCGAGCTGCCGGGCATGAGCGGCCTGGACGCGGCGGCCGTGCTGCGCGAACAGGCCCCGGACTGCCGGGTGCTGATCCTCACCACCTTCGGCCGGCCCGGCTATCTTCGCCGCGCCATGGAGGCGGGGGCCGCGGGGTTCCTGGTGAAGGACGGGCCGGTGGAGGAGCTGGCCGCCGCGATCCGGCGGGTGCTCGCCGGTGAGACCGTCATCGACCCGGGGCTGGCCGTGGCGGCGCTGAGCGCCAAGCCCAATCCGCTGACCGCGCGCGAGTGCGATGTCCTGAAGGCGTCCGTGGACGGGGCGACGGTCGCCGACATCGCCGCGAAGCTTCATCTCTCCGAGTCCACCGTGCGCAACTACCTCTCCTCCGCCATCGGCAAGACGGGCACCCGCAACCGCATGGAGGCGATGCGGGAGGCCCGGCAGCAGGGGTGGCTGTAGGGACCGAGCGGGGCCGGATCGTCTGACGTCGGGTCACTTCATCACGGGATGGTCAAGGATTCGTTAGGGGCCCAAAGCAACGGAATAGTTGCCCGTGCATACGAGGTTTACCCGGTACTTGTCGCACGCGGATCGCGTCGAACCGACCTCGTCCCGTACATCTTCACTTCCGGCCTGGAGGCCCCACCCCATGACGCACACGACGGCCGACCAGCCCACACGGAGGCCCTCCGGCGCGCTTGTGCCGGTACTCGCCTTCGCGGGCATCGTGGTCGCGGTGATGCAGACCCTGTTGGTCCCTGTCATCAAGGATCTGCCCCAGTTGCTGAGCACCGCGCCCAGCAACGCCACCTGGGTCCTGACCTCCACCCTCCTCGCGGGCGCCGTGGCCACCCCGATCATGGGCCGCCTCGGCGATCTCTACGGCAAGCGGCGGATGCTGCTCGCCAGCCTGGCCGTCATGGTGATCGGCGCACTGGTCAGCGGGTTCACCGACGCCCTGCTGCCGATGATCGTCGGCCGTGCGCTCCAGGGCTTCGCGATGGGCGCGATACCCCTGGGCATCGGCCTGATGCGCGACATGCTGCCCCGCGAGCGGCTCGGCTCGGCGATGGCCCTGATGAGCTCCTCCATCGGCGTCGGCGGCGGACTCGCGCTGCCCGCGGCGGCCCTGGTCGCCGAGCACGCCGACTGGCACGCCCTGTTCTTCGGCGCCGCCGGACTGGGTGCCCTCTCGATCGTCCTCACCCTGCTCGTCGTGCCGGAGTCCCCGGCCCGCGCCGGAGGCTCCTTCGACCTGCCGGGCGCCATCGGCCTGTCCGCCGGTCTGGTGCTGCTCCTGCTGCCGATCACGAAGGGCAGCGACTGGGGCTGGTCGTCCGGCACCACGCTCGGCCTGTTCGGCGCCTCCGCAGTGGTCCTCGTCCTGTGGGGCCTGTTCGAGCTGCGCGTGGCCGCCCCGCTGGTCGATCTGCGGACCACCGCCCGCCGCGAGGTGCTGCTGACCAACCTCGCCTCGATCATGGTCGGCGTCTCGTTCTACGTCGTCTCGCTCGTGCTGCCGCAGCTGCTCCAGCTGCCCGCCGCCACCGGCTACGGCCTCGGCCAGTCGATGGTCGTCGCGGGCCTGTGCGCCGCCCCGCTCGGCCTGACGATGATGTTCACCGCGCCCGTCTACGCCCGTCTCTCCGCCCGCTTCGGCCCCAAGGTCACCCTGATCATGGGCCTGCTCATCATCGCGATCGGCTACGGCGGCGGCCTCGGCCTGATGGACGCCCCCTGGCAGACCGTCATCACCTCGGTGATCCTCGGTGCGGGCATCGGTCTCGCCTACTCGTCGCTGCCCGCGCTGATCGTCGGCGCGGTCCCGGCCTCGGAGACGGGCGCGGCCAACGGTCTGAACACCCTGATGCGTTCCATCGGCACCTCGGTCTCCAGCGCCGTCATCGGCATGGTGCTCGCCAACACCGCGCAGCACACGAACGGCCTGGCGATCCCGACCATGCACGGCTTCCGCCTCTCGTTCCTGATCGCGACCGGTGCGGTGACGATCGGCCTGCTGCTCGCCCTGTTCCTGCCCGGGCAGCGCCCCTCGGCCAAGCCGCAGCTGCGCGCGAGCAGCGAGGAGGACGCCAACCTGGAGCGCGCCGAGGAGATCCTGCGGGGCTTCCGCGGCCGGGTGCTGGACGCCGAGGGCACCCCGGTCGCCCGCGCCAAGGTCACCCTGATCGACCGCCGGGGCCGCCAGGCGGGTGCCACGCTCTCCGCGGAGGACGGCAGCTATGTGCTGGCCGTGCCGGCGCGGGGCCCGTACGTCGTGGCGGCGCGGGCCATGGGCCACGCCCCGCACGCCTCGTCGGCCACCCACCCGGGCGAGGAGCGCTCGGTGGACCTGGATCTGTCCCTGCCGGCCGAGACCGTCTCGGCCTGACGCACAGCGCCCTGCCGCACCCCCCGTCGCCGACGCGACGGGGGGTGCGGCAGCATGGGGCGCCTACAGGTCCGTACGGCGCCTTCGCGGCGGTACGCGCCTGACCGGACGTACGACCGAAAGGACCCCCATGCCCGCGGCGCCCTCCCCCGAGATCCTGGCCTCGTTCGAGGCCGCGAAGGGGTTCATGCCGCTGCGCGAGGGACTCGCGCTGTACTCGGCCGCCGTCGAGGCCGGGCGACTGGGACTGCCCCTGCTGGAGGTCGGCACCTACTGCGGGCGCTCCGCGATCCTGCTCGCCGACGCGGCCCGCGCCGCCGGCGTGACCGCCCTCACGGTCGACCACCACCGCGGCAGCGAGGAGCAGCAGCCCGGCTGGGACTACCACGACCCGGAGACGGTCGACGCCGAGGTCGGGCTGATGGACACCCTGCCCACCTTCCGGCGCACCCTGCACAAGGCGGGCCTGGAGGACCACGTGATCGCGCTCGTCGGCCGTTCGCCACAGGTGGCCGCGGTCTGGAACAGCCCGCTCGGCCTCGTCTTCATCGACGGCGGCCACACCGACGAGCACGCGAACGCCGACTACGAGGGCTGGGCCCGCCATGTGGCCGAGGACGGCCTGCTCGTCATCCACGACGTCTTCCCGGAGCCGGAGGACGAGTTCACCGGCCAGGCCCCGTACCGCGTCTACCTCAGGGCCCTTGGGTCCGGCGACTTCACGGAGGTCTCCGCGACCGACTCGCTGCGCGTCCTGAGGCGAACGCGGGCGGCGGGCGACCAGCGGTCGCGGGTCACGTCACGGTCGGCGGCGCGTCCGGAGGTCAGTTCTCCTGCCACCAGCCGGTGACGGCCCCGGCGTAGGCGTCCGCGGCCTCCTCCCAGACGAAGTGGCGGTCGGCGGCATCACCCGCGCGGTGGCCGAGCTCATGGCCGACGGCACATGGTCCCGCATCCGCGTCTGCGACAACGAGGGATGCCGGCACGTGTTCTACGACACCACACGCAGCCGCACCCAGCGCTGGCACTCGTACGCGACCTGCGGCAACAGGACCAATGTGGCCTCGTACGGAGCGCGGAAGAAGGCCGGCCCCGAAGTCAGACCATAAGGTGGCAGGCATGTCGTACGCTGGACCGGACTTCGATGCCCCCGAGCCCCGCCGTCCCCGGCGCGGGCCGCTGATGATCGCCGCCGCCGCGCTGGTACCGGCCGCGCTGCTCGGCTGGCTGGTCTACGAGGCGGTCGCGGACAGCGGCGGCACACCGGCCGCTGCGACGCCCCGGACGGGTCCGCCCGCCGCCGCGGACTCCCCGAGGGACGACGGCAAGCTCACCAGTCCTCCCGCGACCGCCGGGGCGGCCTCGCTCAAGGGCAAGATCGTCCTCGTCGACCCGGGACACAACCCCGGCAACTTCCGGCACACCGCCGAGATCAGTCGCAAGGTGGACATCGGCACCAACCGCAAGGAGTGCGACACCACCGGCACGTCCACCAACTCGGGTTACACCGAGGCCCAGTTCACGCTGGACGTGGCGCGCAGACTGCGCACGATCCTCGAACAACAGGGCGCGACCGTGAAGTTCACCCAGGACGGCGACCGTGCATGGGGGCCGTGCGTGGACGAGCGGGCGCACATCGGCAACGCGGCCCACGCGGACGCGGCCGTCTCCATCCACGCGGACGGCGCACCGCAGGGCGACCGCGGCTTCCACGTCATCCTTCCGGCCTCGGTGCACCAGGGCTCCGCCGACACCCGCCCCATCGTGGGCCCCTCACGCGACCTGGGCACCCGCATCAGGGACGGCTTCAACCACGTCACCGGCAGCCCCCTCTCCAACTACCTGGGCAAGGGCACCGGGCTGGTCGTACGCAGCGATCTCGGGGGCCTCAACCTGTCCACCGTTCCGAAGGTGTTCATCGAGTGCGGCAACATGCGCGACAGCAAGGACGCCGCACTGCTGACGAGCGGCGCATGGCGGCAGAGGGCGGCGCAGGGGATCTCTGAGGGAATCGTGAGTTTCCTGCGGGGGTAGCCCTCACCTGCCCGGGCCCGGCGGACACCCCGACCGGGCGGACGATAGTGTCGTCCCTACGATGAGGGGCCGCCCGCGCGCTTCACACCGCGGCCCGAGGGCGACATGGTGACAGCGACGCCTCCAACGACGAGACGACAGACGAAGGACCCGAAGTGAATATCCGCTCCCTCACTAGAGGCGACGGCGTGGTGATCGGAGCAGCGGTAGTGCTGTTCATCGCGTCGTTCCTCGATCTCACCGGCTGCGGCAGCGTCGACGCCGCGATCTGTTCCCGGCTCGACCTTCCCAGCGCCTGGGACGACCTCGGGCTCGGGCTCGGCACCTACACGGCCGGGGTGATCGGGGGCGGGCTCGTCGTGTTCGCCCGGCTGCTCCCCGCGCCGCGCAAGGTCGCGGGCCTGGAGCTGGGAGCCTTCGGGACCGCGCTGACCGTCGCCTCCGCGTGGGTGCTGCTGTGGACGCTGATCGACGCCAACAACGCGGGCGCCGGTCTCATCCTCGGTTTCATCGCCGCCCTCGTGCTGGCCGCCGCCGCAGTCGCCGCCCCGCTCGTCCCGGCCCTGCAGGCCGCCCTCGTCCCCGCCCCCAAGCCGGCCGCACCCCAGCCCTACGGCGCGCAGCCGTCGGCCGGTCACGGCTACCCGGGCGCCCAGCAGCAGCCCTACGGCCAGCCCCAGCCCCAGCCGACGCAGGCCTACGGCGGCCAGCCGCAGCCGGCACCCGCCGCGGAGTTCTCCCCGTTCTGGTTCGCCGTCCCGGTACCGCGCCCGCTGTACGCGGAGGACGGCTCGCCCGTGCCGATCGCCGAACTCGCCCCCGGCACCTGGTACCTGGCCGTCGAGCAGCGCGGCCCCGGCCTGGTGGCGCAGACGCAGGACGGCCGCCGCGGCGTGCTCCAGGACACGAGCGGCATCCAGCGCGGCTGAGCGTTCCGACCGCTTCCGTACGGCCCCTCGCCCTTCCGGGCGGGGGGCCGTCGTCGTACAGTCGCACCTCCGGCAAGGTACTGACGAACCGTCAGTCGTGGACGTCTGGAGGCGTGATGCGGCTGGGACTGGCGCTCGGCTACTGGGGTCGCGGCCCCGACGCGGGCCACCTCGCGCTCGCGCGGGAGGCCGAACGGCTCGGCTACGACTCCGTGTGGACCGCCGAGTCCTGGGGCTCGGACGCCTTCACCCCGCTGACCTGGATCGCCGCGCGGACATCGAGGATCAAACTGGGGACGGCGGTCGCCCAGATGGCGGCCCGCTCCCCCACCGCCACGGCGATGCACGCGCTCACCCTCGACCATCTCTCCGGCGGCCGGATGATGCTCGGCCTCGGTCTGTCGGGGCCTCAGGTCGTCGAGGGCTGGTACGGACGGCCGTTCCCCGCCTCCCCGTTGACCGCGACGAGGGAGTACGTCGACGTCGTCCGCCAGGTGCTGCGGCGCGCGGGCCCGGTGACGCTGGACGGCCGCTTCCACGCGCTGCCGTACCGGGGCGCGGACGGCACCGGGCTCGGGAAGCCGCTGAAGCCGATCACTCATCCGCTGCGGGCGGACCTTCCCGTCCTGCTGGGCGCGGAAGGCCCGAAGAACGTGGCGCAGACGGTACGGATCGCGGACGGCTGGCTGCCGCTGTACTGGTCGCCGACCCGTCCGGAGGTCTACGAGGCGTCGCTGGCCGGGCGGCGGGAGAGCGACGGGGAAGCGAGCCCCGGGCCCTGTCGTCGAACTCCCGCCTGCCCCGCGACGCACTCTCGCCGCACCCCGCACCGTCCCGAGTACATCCAGTACGAGGGCCTGCGCGCGGCACGCCGAGAGCACGCACCTGACGCCGCAGGGCCCGCCCTCCGGGCGGACGACGGGAGTTCGACGACCGGACCTGGCCGCTTCCTCGTCGCACCGATGGCCCGGGTCAAGGTCTGCGACGACGTGGCCGAAGGACTGCTGCCGGTGAAGGCGATGCTCGGCTTCTACATCGGCGGGATGGGCCCGATGCAGGGGCGCGCGGAGCGCTCCGTCAGGGGTGGCGGCCGGGCGACGGGCGGGCGCAACTTCCATGCCGACCTCATGGCGCGCATGGGCTACGAGGAGGAGGCGCACCGGATCCAGCGGCTGTTCCTGGAAGGGCGGCGGGAGGAGGCGGTGCTCGCCGTGCCCGACGCCTTCGCGGACGAGATCTCCCTCGTCGGACCGCGCCGCCGGATCGCCGAACGTCTGGAGCTGTGGCGCAAGGGCCCGGTCACGGACCTGCTCGCCCTGTCCCCCGACCCGCACACCCTCCGCGTGCTGGCCGAGCTGAGCACCTAGGTCCTGTCGTCAGACTCCCGCCTGCGACGCCATGCACGCTCCTCCACGCTCGGCTTCGCTCGCGCGGGCGGTGCCCCCTCCGCCGCACCGGGCGAAACCCCACGTACCTCCAGTACGAGGGCTTCCGCCCGGCACTCCCCAGAGCTCTTCGAGCAGGGGGTGCCCCCAGAGCACGCACCTGACGCCGCAGGGGCCGCCCTCCGGGCGACGACGCGAGTTCGACGACAGGACCTAGCACTCCCCCGGTTCAGCCCCGGGCGAGCTGGGGCCCGGACGGCACCTGGTTGTGCACGGTGACGCCCGCACTCTTGCCCGCGGCCTTCACCTTGCGGACCACGGCGTCGAAGGCGGCGACGGCCGCGGCGTCGCCGTGGCGGAGCTTGCCCGGCAGATACTTGAGGGCGTCGATGGACGCGCTGACCGGCGCGAGGGCCCTGGCCAGCGCGGGGTCGCCCTGGGCGTTGTACCGCGCGCCCTTGAGCCGGTCGTAGGCGAAGGTGCCCGCGAGGCCCGCCTTGAGCAGCGTGGCCGCGCGACCCGGCGCGCCGTCGGCGAACTCACCGCTCTTCCACGGCTTCACTATCCACTGCCGGACCGTCCCGGCCGCGAGGCCCGCGCTCAGCGCGAACCGGGATCTGGCCAGTTGCTGCCGCTGCGCCTGGGTGCTCGGGGACGGCGAGGGGACCGTGATGTAGGCGGCCACCTGCCGGGTGGCACTGCCGCTCCCGCAGGCGGCGGCGCCGACCGGCAGGGTGCTGCACAGCGCGAGAACGGGGGCGAGGGCGCGTATCGGGGGCACGGGCACAGGAGTCCTCCGGGTCGACCAGGGTGACTGCTCCACCGGCAGCCTCACCCGGCCCGCCGCGACGCGCCGCCCCGGCGCGGCCGATCGGGTGAAACCCTTGTCCCGCAAGGCCTCCAGGGCCCCCGACGCGTTTCAACACAGGCCGACGGGCAATCCGGAGAGCATGTCCCCTCGATATCGCAACGGTGCCAATCAGGCCGGCACGGTCATAGCGGTCGTCGCCGATGTCATGGCCCTCATCCTGGGCCTGTGGATACTGATGTATCTGCTGCACGCGAATCCGGCCAACGCTCTGGTGCAGTTCGTCCACGACACCGCCCAGTGGCTCGCGGGCTGGTCGCGTGACCTGTTCACGTTCAACAAGGCCTGGGCCCGGGTGGTCGCCGGGTACGGTCTGGCCGCGGTGGTCTACCTCTTCATCGGCCACACCATCGCCAACCGCATCCAGCGCCACTGAGCCCCTGACCGGACCGGGAGGCCGGTGCTGCGGCGGGGAAGCTTCGCCGAGTTCGGCGAACCTTCCCGGTCACAGCACGGGTCGTCAAACTCCCGCCTGCCCGCGACGCCATGCCACACCGCACTCGGCGGCCCCCACCGATCAGCCGCGTAAACAACGCGGGTCAATCCACCTAGGCGCAGCAGTCCGGGTCCAGCCCCCTCGGCAGGTGTTCGCCGCCGAAGACCGCGCAGGTCGGCTCGTGGCCGCCGAGCGCCGCCACGGCCAGCAGCAGCGAGCCCGCCGTCCAGGTGGTGAGTTCACGCGGCCAGATCACCTGGTCCTCGAAGACGTAGCCGGTCCAGTACAGGCCCGTCTCCGGGTCCCTCAGATGCTGGATCGACTGGAGGATCTCCAGCGCGCGGTCGGACTCGCCCATCACCCACAGCGCCAGGGCGAGTTCGGCCGACTCGCCGCCGGTCACCCACGGGTTGGGGACGACGCAGCGCACCCCGAGCCCGGGCACCACGAAGCGTTCCCAGTCCGCCTCGATGCGCTCCTTCGCCGCCGCGCCGGTCACCGCACCGCCGAGGACGGGGTAGTACCAGTCCATCGAGTAGCGGCCCTTGTCCAGGAACCGCTCGGGGTGCCGGCCGATGGCGTGCCGCAGCGCGCCCACCGCCAGCTCCCAGTCCGGCTGCGGCTCCTCCCGCTGCTCGGCGATCGCGAGGGCGCAGCGCAGCGCGTGGTGGACGGACGAGCACCCGGTCAGCAGCGCGTCCGCGACGTCCGTGCCGTCGTCCTCGCGCTTCCAGCCGATCTGCCCGCCGGGCTGCTGCAGCCGGAGCACGAACTCCACGGCCGCGTACACCGTCGGCCACATCCGGTCCAGGAACGTGTCGTCGCCGGTGGCCAGGTAGTGGTGCCAGACGCCGACGGCCACGTACACGACGAAGTTCGTCTCCCGGCCGCGGTCGGTGATGCGCTCCGGCTCTCCGTCGGCGTAGGCCGCGTACCAGGAGCCGTCCTCGTTCTGGTGCCGGGCCAGCCAGTCGTACGCCCGCTCGGCCGCCGCGTGTTCGCCGGCCGCGTCGAGCGCCATGGCCGCCTCGACGTGGTCCCACGGGTCGAGATGGTGTCCGCGGAACCACGGTATGGCTCCGTCCTCCCGCTGTGCGGCGAGGATCCCGCCGACGGTCGCGGTGGCCTCCTCGGCGGTGAGGACCCCGGGCAGGACCAGGTGTTCCGTCCGGGGAGTCGTCACTTGGCGGCCGCCTCGGAGCGCCCGGAGGACGCGGCGGACGCGGCCGGCTCGTCGACCCGCGGCAGGTGCGGTTTGGTCGCGTAGGCCACGAAACTCTTGCCGATCAGCGGGTTCAGGGCCTGTTCCGCGACCCGGGTGGCGAGCGGCTTCTTCATGATGTCCCAGACGAGGAGCTTGTGGTACGCGCGCACCGGCAGCGCCTTGTCGTTGTCGACGCCGAACGCGCACTTCAGCCACCAGTACGGAGAGTGCAGCGCGTGCGCGTGGTGCGTGCCGTACGGCCTCAGTCCCGCCTCCCGTATCTTCGCGAGGAGTTCGTCCGCCTTGTAGATGCGGATGTGGCCGCCCTCGACCTCGTGGTAGGCGTCGGACAGGGTCCAGCAGACCTTCTCGGGCCCGTAGCGCGGCACGGTGATCGCGATACGGCCGCCCGGCCTGAGCACCCGGACCATCTCGGCGAGGACGCCCTTGTCGTCCGGGATGTGCTCCATGACCTCGGAGATGATCACGACGTCGAAGGACTCGTCCGGGAAGGGCAGCGCGAGGGCGTCGCCCTCCATGGCGGTCGCGGTGGCGCCCTCGGGGGCCTCCCCGGCCTCCTTCATCGCCGCGAACCACTTGGCGACCTCGCGGATCTCCTCGCCGTTCTGGTCCAGGGCCACGACCTGGGCGCCGCGCCGGTAGCACTCGAACGCGTGCCGTCCGGCACCGCAGCCGAGGTCCAGGACACGGTCGCCCGGGGCGAGCGGGAACCGGGAGAAGTCGACGGTCAGCACGTGGCCCTGCTTTCGCGGTTGGAATCGGCGTCGGACACCGAAGCGGCGGTCGCCCCGACGGCGGCCTCGGCGCCTGCGGAGGCGGCGGAGGGCGCGTCCGCGCCCGTCGTCCTGGCTACGGTCGTGAAACGGCTGGGAGGCGCGGCCGGTGAGCGGTGGGCGGCCGGGCCGGCAAGGGCGGCGATCGCCTCGCGGTACCGCGTCACCGTGCCCTGTGCCGCCTTGGCCCAGGTGAAGTGGCGCAGCACCCGCCGGCGGCCCGCCGCGCCGAGGCGCGCCCGCAGTTCCGGGTCCCCGAGCAGCCGGCTCAGGCCCGCCGCCAGTGCGCCGGCGTCACCGGGCGGCACCGCCAGACAGGTCTCGCCGTCGGGTCCGGCGACCTCCGGTATGGCGCCACCGGTCGTGGCCACCAGCGGCGTACCGGTCGCCATCGCCTCGGCCGCCGGCAGCGAGAAGCCCTCGTACAGCGACGGCACGCACGCCACCTCGGCCGAGCGCACCAGGTCGACCAGTTCGGCGTCCGAGATGCCCTTGACGAACTCGACGGCGTGTTCGAGTCCGTAGCGCTCGATCGCCTGCGCGACCGGGCCGTCCTCCGCGCGCTTGCCGACGACGACGAGATGCGCCCCGGGGTGCTCGGTCCGCACCTTGGCGAGGGCCTCGATCAGGAAGACGAGTCCCTTGAGCGGCACGTCCGCGCTGGACGTGGTCACGATCCGGCCGGGTACCTGCGGCACCGCGGGATCCGGCGAGAAAAGGTCGGTGTCGGCGCCGATGTGCACGACGTGGATCCGGTCGCGGGACACACCGAGGTGGTCCACGATCTCCTGCTGGGAGGTGCCGGAGACGGTGAGCACCGACGGCAGCCGGCGCGCGACCCGCTTCTGCATGCGGGTGAACGCGTACCAGCGCCGGACGGACGCCCGCCGCTTCCAGCCCTCGGCCGCGTCCAGCTCCAGTTGCCGGTCCACGGTGATGGGGTGATGGATGGTGGTGACCAGCGACACGCCGAGGTCGCCCAACAGGCCGTAGCCGAGCGTCTGGTTGTCGTGCACGACGTCGAAGTCGCCGCGCCGGGCGCGCAGATGACGGCCGGCCCGCAGCGAGAACGTCAGCGGCTCGGGAAAGCCGCCGGTCCACATCGTCGCGACCTCGACGGCGTCGATCCAGTCCCGGTACTCCTCGCGCCGCGGGGTGCGGAAGGGGTCGGGCTGGCGGTACAGGTCGAGGCTCGGCAGTTCGGTGAGGGACAGGCCCTGAAGGTCCTCGCCCTCGTCCAGTACGGGGTACGGCTGGGCGCCGATGACCTCGACCCGGTGGCCGAGCCGGGCCAGCTCACGTGAGAGATGCCGTACGTACACGCCCTGGCCGCCGCAGAACGGGTTTCCCTTGTACGTCAGGAGCGCGATGCGCAGCGGGCGGTCGCCGTCCGCGGCCGAGTCCTCCTCGGGCCCTGCCTCCCTGGCCTCAGCGGTCACTCGTGGCCCCTTCTCCCTGCCATTTCCCGCGAGACTACGACGGGACGGTAATCTAGAACAAGTTTCAGACTTGATCGTTGAAGAGGCTCTGAATCTACCGGCAGGTAAGGGCAGTGTGAGCAGTGGATCAGGTGATTCGCGCCACGGGACGGACCCCTGCCATGCTGTCTGATCACTCACCCTCACCGACTGTCACGGAACACGGAACGGGACCCATGCCAGCGGAAGCCAAGGTGCCATCCAGTACCGCGCGACCGGCGGCGCAGCCGGCCTCACCTCCGCTCACCGAGCGGCAGGAGGCGCGCCGCCGCCGGATCCTGCACGCGAGCGCGCAGCTGGCCGGCCGGGGCGGTTTCGACGCGGTGCAGATGCGCGAGGTGGCCGAGTCCTCGCAGGTGGCGCTCGGCACGCTGTACCGCTACTTCCCGTCGAAGGTGCATCTGCTGGTCGCGACCATGCAGGACCAGCTGGAGCATCTGCACCGCACACTCAGGAAGAAGCCGCCCGCCGGGGAGACGGCGGCCGAGCGGGTCGCGGAGACCCTGATGCGCGCCTTCCGGGCGCTCCAGCGCGAGCCTCATCTCGCCGACGCCATGGTCCGCGCCCTGACCTTCGCGGACCGCAGTGTCTCGCCGGAGGTGGACCAGGTGTCCCGGCAGACGACGGCGATCATCCTGGACGCGATGGGGCTGGAGGATCCGGCCCCGGAGCAGCTGGCCGCGGTCCGCGTGATCGAGCACACCTGGCACTCGGCGCTGATCACCTGGCTCTCCGGCCGCGCCTCCATCGCCCAGGTCAGGATCGACATCGAGACGGTGTGCCGGCTGATCGACCTGACGGATCCGGCGGGCCGGGCATGAAAAAGACCTACGAGACAAGTTCCAACCATCTTCCGATCTCTCGATCTTCCGATGTTCACTCGACCGTCGATGTCGGCCCAAGCGGAAATCGAAACTTCACGCCGAAGTCGGCTACTCCGGTTGAGTGTCTTCACTCATCCCGTAGGCACTTATCAGTGTAGTCCCCGACTGTCGGGATGGAAGACCACAAATCAAGATTTTTTGAACATTTCGGGCATCTAGTCCTCCGGAGGGAACACGGGTTCCCCGCTCTCGGCCAGCGTGATCAGGATCGCCTCCACCGGGCAGTTCTCCGCCGCCTCCAGGACCGGCTCCCCCGCGTCGGCGTCCGGCGCCACGGGATGGGACTGCCGGGCCGAGTCGAGGCGGAAGGCGTCGGGTGCCCGGTGGACGCACTGCATGGAGCCGATGCAGAGGGTGCGGTCGACCTCGATGTGCCAGCGGTCGCCCATGCGCTACGCCTCCCCGTGGCCGGCGGGCAGATGGATCATCTTGTGCTCCAGGAACTCGCCGTAGCCCTCGGGCCCGAACTCCCGGCCCAGCCCGGAGTTCTTGTAGCCGCCGAAGGGGCCGAGCATGTCGAGGCTGAAGGTGTTCACCGAGTACGTGCCGGTCCGCACCTGCCGGGCGATCTCGATGCCGTGCTCGACGTCCGCGGTCCACACACTGCCGCTGAGTCCGTACTCGGAGTCGTTCGCGATCTTCACGGCCTCGCTCTCGTCGCCGTAGGGCAGCAGACAGATCACGGGTCCGAAGATCTCCTCGCGGGCGATGCGCATGGAGTTGTCGACGTCGCCGAAGAGGGTCGGCTCCACGTACCAGCCGCGGTCGAGGCCGGGCGGGCGCCCGCCGCCGGTGAGGACCTTGGCGCCCTCCTCCTGGCCGATCCGGATGTAGTCGAGGCTGCGCTGCTGCTGGCGCCTGGCCACGAGCGGCCCGACCTGGGTGGCCGCGTCCAGCGGGTCGCCGACCACGAGCGCGCCCGCCGCGGCGGCGAAGGCGTCGGCGAACTCGTCGTAGCGCGAGCGCGGCAGCAGGATGCGGGTCTGGGCCACACACGCCTGGCCGTTGTTCATCCAGGCGGCCGGGACGATCCCCGCCACGGCGCGGTCGACGTCCGCGTCGGGCAGCACCACCGCCGCCGACTTGCCGCCGAGCTCCAGGGTCACCCGCGTCAGGTTCCGCGCGGCGACCTCCATCACGCGCCTGCCCGCCGCCACCGAGCCGGTGAAGGACACCTTGTCGACGCCGGGGTGCCCGACGAGGTGCTCGCTCACCTCGCGGTCCGCGGGCAGGATCGACAGCACGCCCTCCGGCAGCCCGGCCTCCCGGGCGATCTCGCCGAGGAGATAGGCGTCGAGCGGGGACTCGGGCGACGGCTTGAGCAGCGCGGTGCAGCCGGCGAGCAGCGCGGGCGCGAGCTTGGCGGCGGCGACGAACTGCGGGACGTTCCACGGCACCACGGCCGCCACGACCCCGACCGGCTCGCGCCGCACGAGAATCCTCCCGAGGACGCCGTCGCGCCGCTCCTCGTAGGAGAAGGACCGCGCGACCGTGATCGCCGAATCCCACACCATCATCGCGCCGAGCGCCTGCGCGAGGACGCTCCAGGAGTACGGGGAGCCGTTCTCGGCGGAGATCACCCGGGCGATCTCCTCGTGGCGCGCGGCGATCCCGTCCTTGATCCTCGTCACGACCTCGATCCGCTCGTCGAGCGTCGCCCTCGGCCAGGGCCCCTCGTCGAAGGCGCGGCGCGCGACGGCGACGGCCCGGTCGACGTCCTCGCGCGAGGCGTGCGGCACGCGGCCGATGACCTCCTCGGTGTGCGGGGAGACCACCTCGATGACGTCCTTGCCCAGGGGGTCGGTCAACTCCCCGCCGATGAACAGCTGTCCGTGTTCCACGAGCTCGGTCATGGCCGACTGCCTCCCCGGGACACTTGCTGACGAACCATCAGATCTTGTCGACACCAGAACTGTTACCAGTTCCGACCGACGGAGTCCACGCACGGGTGAGAGACAGCGGGCTACTGTCGAAACGTGTTCTAGTTATAGTGGGCCGGAGGGCGGCGATGGGGGAGCGCATGGCGCAGACGGCCGATCACGGCGGGGGCGTTCGGTCCCTCAGGGTTCCCATCCCGGACAATCCCCTCGGCCACACCCTGGTCTACGTCGTCGACACCGACCGCGGCCCGGTGCTGGTCGACACGGGCTGGGACGACCCGGACTCCTGGGACGCCCTCACCGAGGGACTTCAGGCGTGCGGCACCTCGGCCGCGGAGATCCACGGCGTGGTGATCACCCATCACCACCCCGACCACCACGGCCTATCGGGCCGGGTCCGTGCGGCCTCCGGCGCCTGGGTCGCGATGCACGCGGCGGACACCGCGGTCGTACGCCGCACCCGCGAGGCCCGGCCCGAGCACTGGTTCACCTATATGAGCGTCAAGCTCGCGGCGGCCGGCGCCCCCGAGGAGCACCTCGCGCCGCTGCGCAGGTCGCGCTCGCTGCCCGGCCTCTCCCCCGCCCTGCCCGACCGTGAGATCGTCCCCGGCGAGCTGCTGGACCTGCCCGGCCGCAGGCTGCGCGCGATCTGGACCCCGGGGCACACACCCGGCCATGTCTGCCTCCATCTGGAGGAGAAGCATCCCGCCGGGCTCCCGGGCCGCGGCCGGCTGTTCTCCGGCGACCATCTGCTGCCGGAGATCACCCCGCACATCGGCCTCTACGAGGACGTGGACGACACCACCGCGGTCGCCGATCCGCTCGGCGACTACCTCGACTCCCTGGAGCGTGTCGGCCGCCTCGCGCCCGCCGAGGTGCTCCCGGCCCACCAGCAGCCGTTCACCGACGCTCCCGCCCGCGTCCGGGAGCTGCTGGCCCACCACGAGGAGCGGCTGACCGGCCTGCTCGCCCTGCTCGGCACCCCGCTGACCCCCTGGCAGCTCGCCGAACGCATGGAGTGGAACCGCCCCTGGGCACAGATCCCCTACGGCTCCCGCACCATCGCGGTCTCGGAGGCTGAGGCCCATCTGCGCCGCCTGGTGAAACTGGGCCGAGCGGAACCGGTCCCGGGCACGGACCCCGTGGCGTACACGGCCGTGTAAGACCCTCGCGCCTCGCGGACCGCCCCTGGTACCAAGGCATATGGACCCCATGAACCCCTTGGAGCGCCTCCTCAGTTCCGACGCGGAGGTCACCCACGTCTTCGGCATCGGCATGTTGATCAATGTGCTCGTCGCGATCGGCATCCCGCTCCAGGACCACTGCTGGGCGAGCATCACCCTCGACGCACCACTCGACTGACCGCCCGCGTTCTCCGGCCGCGTCGACCGGAGCCCCACGAGCCGGGCAGCATCCCGAAAGAAGACGCGCCTTGACCGAGATCACCCGCCGCTTCGTGGAGGCCGACGGCCTGCGCGTGCACCTCGCCGAAGCCGGCGACGGCCCTCTGGTACTCCTGCTGCACGGCTTCCCCGAGACGTCCTACAACTGGCGCCACCAGATGGCCCCACTGGCCGCGGCCGGCTACCACGTGGTGGCACCGGACCAGCGCGGCTACGGCCGCACCTCGCGCCCGGAGCGGATCGAGGACTACACGATCCTGCACCTCGTCGGCGACGTCGTGGCGCTCATCGAGGCCCTCGGCGAGCGGCAGGCCGTCGTGGTCGGCCACGACTGGGGCGGTCCCGTCGCCTGGCACACCGCGATGTTCCGGCCCGACCTCGTGCGCGGCGTGGTCTCGCTCAGCTCCCCGATCGGGCCCCGCTCGTCCCGGCCGCCGCTGGGGCTGCTGCGGGCCAGGCTCGGCGAGGGCTTCTACATGAACTACTTCCAGCAGCCCGGGGTCGCCGACCCGGTGCTGGAGCGGGACCTGCCGACGACCTTCCGCCGGATCATGTACGGGCTCTCCGGTGAGGCCCCCGCCCTGATCCCGGTGGTGCGGGAGGGCACCGAGCCCATGGACATGTTCCCCGAGCCGGACCGGCTCCCCGGCTGGCTGAGCGAGGACGACATCGCCGCCTACGCCGCCGGGTTCGCCGAGAGCGGCTTCACCGGCCCGCTCAACTGGTACCGCAACCTGGACCGCAACTGGGCGCTGACCGCCGCGTTCGACGGCGCCCGGATCACCCCTCCGGCGCTGTTCATCGGTGGCGACAAGGACCTCAACGTCGCCGTCGCCGGGCCGGACATGGCGGCGCGGATGCGCGCCGTGGTGCCGGACCTGCGGGACGTGGTGCTGCTGCGCGACACCGGCCACTGGGTCGCCGAAGAACGCCCCGCCGAGGTCAACGCCCACCTCATCGACTTCCTCAAGTCCCTCTGACCAGGACAGGAGAATCTCAATGCACCTTCGAGACGCACGGGTTCTGCTCACCGGAGCGACCGGTGGAATCGGCCACGCCATCGCCGAGGCGCTCGCGGCACGCGGGGCGCAGCTGGTGCTGACCGGCCGCCGCGCCGACGTACTGGAGGACCTGGCCGGACGGCTCGGCGGTCGCGCTCTGGCCGCCGACCTCTCCGACCCGGACGGCGCGCGGGACCTGCTGGGCCGTGCCGGCCGGGTGGACATCGTGGTCGCCAACGCCGCGCTCCCCGCGAGCGGAGCCGTGCCCGAGCTGTCCGTCGAGGACATCGACCGGATGCTGGACGTCAATCTGCGGGCGCCGGTGGTCATGGCGAGGCTCGCCGCGGAGGCGATGATCAGCCGCCGCAGCGGGCACCTGGTCTTCATCTCCTCGCTGATGGGCAAGACCGCCTCCGGCGGGGCCGCGCTGTACAGCGCGAGCAAGTTCGGGATGCGCGGCTTCGCGCTGGCACTGCGCGAGGACCTCCAGCCGTACGGGGTGGGGGTGACGACGGTCTTCCCCGGGTTCATCCGCGACGCGGGCATGTTCGCCAGGACGGGCGTCAGCCTGCCGCGCGGGGTCGGCACCCGGACTCCGCGGGACGTCGCGCGCGCCGTGCTCCGGGCGGTGGACCGCAACCCGGCCGAGATCGACGTCGCACCGCTGGGGCTGCGGCTCGGCGCGATGGTCGGCGGGGTCGCCCCGACGCTCAGCGCGATGGTGCAGCGCCGAGCCGGGGGCGACCGGATCACCGCGGAGATGGCCGAGACCCAGCGGTCCGCGCGGTAACCGCCGCCGCACCCCCCGGTCCCGGGGCCGGGACGGCACCCGGTCCCGGCGGGGCCTGCCGGGACCGGGTGCCGTCCCGGCCAGGGGCCCTCTCACAGGGGCCTCTCAAGGGCGCTTCTACCGGCGGGTACAGTAGCCGGGTCGTTCTCACACCCTTACGGGGGAAAGCCGGTGCAAATCCGGCGCTGACCCCGCAACCGTGAGCCGCCCGCGCGGCGGCGAGCCGGAGCACCGCGTACGGGACGTGACCGGCTCACGCGCACCGGCAGCCCGCCGGTGTACGGCACCGTCGAGGTCTACGGAGCCGAGCCGCCCGGGGGATGCCCCGTGCCGCCCTGCTCCCGGACACCAAGGGAGAGGCACCCGCCGATCATGATCGTTCGCCGCAGCGCCGCGGTACTCGCCGCCATCGCCGCCGTCGCCGGGGCCCCCGCCACGGCCTTCGCCGCCTCCCCCGCCTCGTCCGCCTCGCCCTCGCTGCCGTCCGGCCTCTACGGCACCGGGGACCCCACGTACGACGGCGTCTGGCGGCAGTCGCTGGCCCTGCTCGCCCAGCACACGGCCGGTGTGCGGCCCGCCACCGCCGCCGTGGACTGGCTGACGGGCCAGCAGTGCGCGAGCGGTGCCTTCGCCCCCTACCGCGCGCAGCCGAGCGCGAAGTGCGACGCCAAGACGCCCGTCGACACGAACAACACCGCGGCGGCCGTCCAGGCCCTGGCCGCGCTCGGCGGTCATGGAGCCGAGAGCGGCAAGGCGGTCGCCTGGCTGAAGTCCGTGCAGAACAAGGACGGCGGCTGGGGCTACACCGCGGGCGGCGCGAGCGACGCGAACTCGACGTCCGTCGTGATCGGTGCGCTCACGGCGGCCGGCGAGCAGCCGCAGGACGTCCGCAAGGACGGCAAGTCCCCCTACGACGCGCTGCTGAAGCTCGCGCTGCCCTGCGACGGCGACGGGGCGGGCGCCTTCGCCTACCAGCCCGACAAGAAGGGCGCGCTCACCGCCAACGCGGACGCCACGGCGGCGGCCGTGACCGGCGCGCTCGGCAAGGGGCTCGCCGGGGAGAAGGCTCCGGCTCAGAGCGCGGCCCCGGCGTGCGGGAAGGCCACCGACGTGCGCCAGGCCGCGCACAACGGCGCCGCGTACCTGCTCAAGGCCCTGGCCAAGGACCAGCACCTCACCTCGGCCCTGCCCGGCGCCAAGGACCAGCCCGACTACGGCAACACGGCGGACGCGGTGGTGGCCCTCGCCACCGCCGGCCAGGGCGAGCGGGCGTCCGGCGCCCTGAAGTGGCTTCAGGGCCACTCCGGGCCGTGGGCGCGGCAGAGCGGCCCGGCCGCGTACGCGCAGCTGATCCTCGCCGCGCACGCGACCGGCACCGACCCGCGCCACTT
Organism: Streptomyces sp. NPDC001222; assembly: GCF_042896945.1. Taxonomy (NCBI): domain Bacteria; kingdom Bacillati; phylum Actinomycetota; class Actinomycetes; order Kitasatosporales; family Streptomycetaceae; genus Streptomyces; species Streptomyces sp. NPDC001222. The sequence goes on along the minus strand of NZ_JBIAXT010000001.1, from coordinate 47,508 downwards.
CGGCGGAACCGACCTGGTCAGCGCGCTCAACGCGACAGGCCCGGCGCCGCAGGCGGCCGGCCCGACCCCGAAGACCGACCAGACCGAGAAGCCCGCCGAGAAGGACGACTCGGGCTCCGCCTTCGGCGTGTGGTGGATCGTCGGCGTCTTCCTCGTCGCCGGTATCGGCATCGGCTTCCTGCTCAGCGGCCGCGGCAAGCGGCAGCAGCCGTGACCCGCCTCCCGGCGGGCGCCCGGCTCCTGACCGCGCCCCTCCTCGTCCTCCTGGCGGCATGCGTGCTGCTGGGAGGCGCGGGCCGGGCCCAGGCCGTCGGCTACCGCTACTGGTCCTTCTGGGAACGCGGTGGCAACGCCTGGACGTACGCCACCCAGGGCCCGTCGACCAGCCGTCCCGCCGACGGGGACGTCCAGGGCTTCCGGTTCGCGGTGAGCGAGGACTCCTCGGACGCGACCGAGCCGCGCGGCAGCGCGGACTTCGCGACGATCTGCGCGGGCACACCCGCCCGGGGCGGTCAGAAGCGCGTGGCCCTGATCCTCGACTTCGGCACGGCGGCGGACGCCCCCTCCGGGGAACGGCCGCCGGCCGGGCGCACGGCGTGCGCCCGGGTGCCCGGCGACGCGACGACGGCGGACGCGCTCGCCGCGGTCGCGGGCCCGCTGCGCTACGACACCAACGCCCTGCTGTGCGCGATAGCGGGTTACCCGGCCAAGGGCTGCGGCGAGCAGGTGACGTCCGGGCAGGACCGCGCCCCGGCGAAGGGCACGGACCACAAGGGACAGGCGTCGGCGAAGAGCAGGGCACACCACGGCCCGTCGGTGGGCCTCCTCGCGGGCGCCGCCGCCGTGGCCGTGCTGGGCGCGGCGGCGGTGTGGCAGGCGCGCCGCCGCAGGGGCTGACGGTGGCGCCCCGTCCCGGCCGTGGCCGGCCGGCCGTGCACCCGGGCGCCTGGTGGCTGTGGGCCCTCGGGCTCGCCACCGCCGCCACCCGCACCACCAACCCGCTGCTGCTGGCCCTCCTGATCGCGGTGTCCGCCTATGTCGTGGCGGCCCGGCGGACCACCGCCCCCTGGTCCCGCTCCTACGCGGCCTTCGCCAGGCTCGGTCTCGCCGTCCTCGCCATCCGGCTGCTGTTCACCGTGGTCCTCGGCTCCCCCATCCCCGGCACCCACACCCTGTTCACCCTCCCCGAGGTCCCGCTCCCGCACTGGGCGCAGGGCATCCGACTCGGCGGCCGGGTCACCGCCGAGAGCCTCGTCTTCGCCCTGTACGACGGTCTGCGGCTGGCCACCCTGCTGATCTGCGTGGGCGCGGCGAACGCCCTCGCGAACCCCGCCCGAATGCTGAAGGCCCTCCCGGGCGCGCTGTACGAGGCGGGCGTGGCGGTCGTCGTCGCGCTCACCTTCGCCCCGCATCTCGTCGCGGACGTACGGCGGCTGCGTGCCGCGCGCCGGCTGCGCGGCCGGCCCGACCGGGGGCTGCGCGGTCTGGCCCAGGTCGGACTTCCGGTCCTGGAGGGCGCGTTGGAACGCTCGGTGGCGCTCGCCGCCGCGATGGACGCACGCGGCTTCGGCCGCACCGCGGCCGTCCCGCCCGCCGTCCGCCGTACCACCACCGCCCTCACCCTCGGCGGCCTGCTCGGCGTCTGCGCGGGCACGTACGGACTGCTGACGGCGGAGGGGACCGCCTACGGCCTGCCCGTCCTCCTCGCCGGTCTCGTGGCCGCCCTCTCCGGGTTGCGGCTGGGTGGCCGCCGCTCCGCGCGCACCCGCTACCGCCCCGACAGCTGGGACGCGCGGGCGTGGCTGGTGGCCGGCTCGGGGGTCGCCGCGGCGGCGCTCCCGGCCCTCTGGTCCGCCTACGATCCCGCCGCCCTGCACCCGGGTGTCGTCCCCCTGGCCGCCCCCGCGCTGCCGCTGCTCCCCGCCACGGCGGTGCTGCTCGGCCTGCTGCCCGCGTTCGTCGCCCCCGTCCCCGAGGAGTCCGCGTGATCCGCTTCGAGAAGGTCTCCGTGACATACGAGGGGACGGCCGAACCCGTGGTGCGGGACATCGACTTCGAGGTCCCGGAGGGTGAACTGACGCTGCTGGTCGGCCCGTCGGGGGTCGGCAAGTCGACGGTGCTCGGAGCGGTCAGCGGACTGGTCCCGCACTTCACCGGCGGCACCCTGCGCGGCCGGGTCACGGTGGCCGGCCGCGACACCCGCACCCACAAGCCGCGCGAACTCGCCGACGTGGTCGGCACGGTGGGGCAGGACCCGCTGTCCCACTTCGTGACGGACACCGTCGAGGACGAACTCGCCTACGGGATGGAGTCGTTGGGGCTCGCCCCGGACGTGATGCGGCGACGGGTCGAGGAGACGCTCGACCTGCTCGGCCTGGCGGGCCTGCGGGACCGGCCGATCGCCACCCTCTCCGGCGGCCAGCAGCAGCGCGTGGCGATCGGCTCGGTGCTCACCCCGCACCCTCGGGTCCTCGTCCTCGACGAGCCGACGTCCGCACTGGACCCGGCGGCGGCCGAGGAGGTCCTCGCCGTGCTGCAACGGCTCGTCCACGACCTCGGCACCACGGTCCTGCTGGCCGAACACCGTCTGGAACGGGTCGTGCACTACGCCGACCGGGTCGTGCTCCTCCCGGCCCCCGGCGCCCGCCCGGTCCTCGGCACCCCGGCGGAGGTGATGGCGGTCTCCCCGGTGTACCCGCCGGTGGTGGACCTCGGCCGGCTGGCGGGCTGGTCCCCGCTGCCGCTGACCGTCCGCGACGCCCGCCGCCGCGCGGCCGGCCTGCGCGAACGGCTGACGGAGACGGCGCCCGCACCGCGCGGGACCGGCAGCCCGCACCCGATCGCGCACCCCGCGGCCGTCCCCGCCCCGCGCCGCTTCCTGCGCCGACGCACCCCGGCACCCGTCGAGGAGACGGTCACTCCTGCGACGCCCCTCCCCATCGCGGTCGTCCAGGGGCTCGGCGTCCGCCGTGGCCGCGTCGAGGCCCTGCGCCATGTCGACCTCACCGTCGGCCCGGGCGAGACCGTCGCCCTCATGGGCCGCAACGGCGCCGGGAAGTCCACCCTGCTCTCCGCGCTCGTCGGGCTCGTCGAACCGGCTCGCGGCCAGGTGCGCGTCGGTGGCGCGGTGCCGCACCGCACCACCCCGCGCGACCTCGTGCGCCGCGTGGGCCTCGTACCGCAGGAGCCACGGGATCTGTTGTACGCGGACACGGTGGCCGCCGAGTGCGCGGCGGCCGACCGGGACGCGGACGCCGCTCCGGGCAGCTGCCGGGCTCTGGTGTCCGAACTGCTGCCGGGCGTCGCGGACGGCACCCACCCGAGGGATCTCTCGGAGGGGCAGCGGCTGGCGCTCGCGCTCGCCGTCGTGCTCACCGCGCGCCCCCCGCTGCTGCTCCTGGACGAGCCGACGCGCGGTCTCGACTACGCGGCGAAGGCCCGTCTGGTGACCGTGCTGCGCGGGCTCGTCACCGAGGGCCATGCCCTCGTCCTGGCCACGCACGACGTGGAACTCGCCGCCGAACTCGCGCACCGCGTGGTGATCCTCGCGGACGGCGAGGTCGTCGCCGACGGCCCGGCCGCCGAGGTGGTCGTCGCCTCCCCGTCCTACGCGCCCCAGGTGGCCAAGGTCCTCGCCCCGCAGCCGTGGCTCACGGTCGCCCAGGTCCGCGAGGCGCTGGCGTCATGACCCACCGATCCCCGGGTACGGCCACCGACTCCGGCGCACGGACCGCCGCCCCTGCCGCCCGGGCCACCCCGCAGGCCCGCCCCGTCCGCCTGGGTCCCCGTTCCGTCGCCGCTCTCCTCCTGGTGAGCGCGGTCGGTGCCGTCGGCTTCGCCTGGCCCCTGTTCGCCGATCCCGCCTCGGGCCTGGGCGCGCACGCCCAGGACGCTCCCTGGCTCTTCGCCGGGCTGCTCGTGCTGCTCGTCGGCGTCGTGGCGGCGGCGGTCTCCGAGTCGGGGCTCGGCCCGAAGGCCGTCGCCATGCTCGGTGTGCTCGCCGCGACCGGCGCCGCGCTGCGGCCGATCGGCGCCGGTACCGCGGGCCTGGAGCCGATGTTCTTCCTGATGGTGCTGAGCGGGCGGGTGCTCGGGCCGGGCTTCGGTTTCGTGCTCGGCAACGTGACCATGTTCGCGTCCGCGCTGCTGACCGGCGGGGTCGGCCCCTGGCTGCCGTTCCAGATGCTGGCCATGGGCTGGTTCACGCTGGGTGCGGGGCTGCTGCCCGGCCCGGACGGCCTGCGGGGGCGGGGCGAGGTGGCGCTGCTCGCCGGGTACGGGTTCCTCGCCGCGTTCGCCTACGGCACGGTGATGAACCTGGCCGGCTGGCCCTTCATGGGGGCGCTCGCCTCGAACATCGCCTACGACCCGCACGCCGGCCTCACCACCGACCTCGCCCGCTTCCTCGCGTACTGCCTGGCCACCTCCATGGGCTGGGACCTGGGCCGGGCCGTCCTCACGGTCGTGCTGACCTGCGCCCTCGGCCCCGCCGTCCTCAAGGCCCTGCGCCGGGCGACCCGCCGCGCCGCCTTCGAGAGCCCGGTGGCCTTCGACCCTCGCTAGGGCCGTGCGGCATCGAGCTACCCCTCCGGACGCTCTCCGCCTGACGTACGCGCCGCGTTGCCGCCGGGGCCGAGATGCGTATCCCGGGTGACCGCGAAAGGCTGGAGTCAGCGCCCCTTACGGCGCCTCCACAGGAGTGGTCAGATGGCGTACTCGGACCGGCCGTCGACTCCCATGGAACCGGTGGAACCGGCGGCACGCGGCACGCGTCGGCCGTATTCAGGGGCCGGCGACTGGGGAATTCTGCTCCTCAGAGTGGTCTTCGGACTGCTGATGGCAGGGCACGGCGCCCAAAAGCTCTTCGGGATCTTCGGAGGCCGGGGCCTGACGGCCACCGGCGAGTATCTGTCCTCCCTCGGCTTCCATCCGGGCAGGGCCTTCGCCCTCGTCTGCGGTCTCTCCGAACTCCTCGGCGGCCTCGGCCTGGCCGTCGGACTGCTCACCCCACTCGCCTCCGCCGCCCTGATCGGCGTGATGATCAACGCCATGGCGACCCAGACCGCCCCCCACGGCCTGTGGGACACACAGGGCGGTATGGAGTACAACATCGGCATCGCCGCAGTCGCCCTCACCGTGGCCGCCCTCGGCCCCGGCCGACTGGCCTTCGACCGGCTCTTCCCCTGGGGCAGGGGAGGTTGGGGCCCGGCCGCGATCGCCCTCGGCCTCGGCGGCATCGGCGCCGCGATCACGCTGACCCTCTGAGGGGGCTCGCGACGCATACGCGTGCGGCGCCGGTCACATCCGGCCCCCTCGCGTGCGACCTGGCTCACACCGTCCGCTTCCTCCGTGTACAGCCGCTATGCGCTTTCCGTCACCCAAACCGTGACGAGCCCCACGTGACCACCGTCACCTACGACGCGGGGCCGTACTCCCAACCCGCCGCCATGCCCTCGTCAATCAGGGCGCTGACCTGCACATTGAGAGCCACGTCACACAAGGGGTCTTCCTCGCGGATGCGACCACCACTAGTAAAAGGGGGCATTGCGGACGCGGTTTCCGCCTGCTTCTCTGGATGACGTCGCAGGGCGCCACGAACCCACTCGGGTCGCGGCGCCAGTGCATACCCCCACCACCTCCGCGTGGTTCCGGCATGCCTGCCGCCCCCTGTCCCCGACGAATGAGGTCTGTCTGTGTCCGTCTCCTTCATCCGCCGCATCGCCTCCCCGAAGAAGGCCGTCGCCGCCACCGCCCTCGCCGCTGCCGCGGCCGGCCTGGCGATGACCTCGGCGCCCGCCCAGGCCGCCACCCCCACTTCGGCCACCAACGCTCAGGCGATCGCGCACCAGATGATCCCGGACGCCACGCAGTTCGCCGCGTTCAACAAGATCGTCTCTCACGAGAGCGGCTGGAACATCCACGCCACCAACGCCTCCTCCGGCGCCTACGGCCTGGTCCAGGCCCTGCCGGGCTCCAAGATGGCGTCCGCCGGTGCCGACTGGAAGACGAACCCGGCCACCCAGATCAAGTGGGGCCTGAACTACATGAACTCCCGCTACGGCAGCCCCGCCGCCGCGTGGAACTTCTGGTCCACCCACCACTGGTACTGACAGAGCCGAACGCAGTGACTGCGAAGGCGGCGGCCCCCACCGGGGCCGCCGCCTTCGGCGTGTTCGCCACCCGCTCAACAGCGGCACTCGAACCACACGGTCTTGCCGCCCGAGGGTTCCGGCTCCACGCCCCACTCGTCGGCCACCGCGTCCAGCAGGAGCAGCCCGCGACCGCCCTCCGAGTCCTCCGGCACCTCGGACCGGGCCGACAAGAGCCCGGAGAACCCGTCGGTCACCTCCACGAAAGGTGCACCCCACCGTGCCGCCGTGGGTCGAGTACACCCTCACCGAGCCGGGCCGAGCCCTGCGCGCAACGGTCGATGGAATGTGCTGCTGGACCCAGCAGTACCTCGGTCGCATCGAGGCCGCCCGCCGCCGCTTCGACGTGCGGTGAGCAGGATGTCCAGGTCGCTTGTCACAGACCGATCTTGGACACCCCGCTCACGTCTCCGCACGCACCCTCAGCATGCGCCATGACTCGTCTAGAGCCGTTGGATGATCGTGCCCGTGGCCAGGCCGCCGCCCGCGCACATCGTGATCAGGGCGAACTCCTTGTCCGTGCGCTCCAGTTCGTGGAGTGCCGTCGTGATGAGCCGGGCGCCCGTCGCTCCCACCGGATGGCCCAGGGCTATCGCGCCGCCGTTCACGTTCACCCTCTCCAGGTCCTGGTCGAAGACCTGCGCCCAGCTCAACACCACTGATGCGAACGCCTCGTTGATCTCCACCAGGTCGATGTCCCTCAGGGACATCCCGGCCTTGCCCAGGACCGCCTTCGTCGCGTCGATCGGGCCGTCGAGGTGGAAGTGCGGGTCCGCGCCCACCAGCGCCTGCGCCACGATCCGCGCCCGGGGCCGCAGTTTCAGGGCGCGAGCCATCCGCTTCGACGCCCACATCAGGGCCGCCGCGCCGTCCGAGATCTGCGAGGAGTTGCCCGCCGTGTGGACCGCCGTCGGCATGATCGGCTTGAGCCCGGCCAGCGCGTCGAGCGAGGTGTCGCGCAGGCCCTCGTCCCGGTCGACCAGCCGCCACATGCCCTGACCGGCGCGCTGCTCCTCCTCGGTCGTCGGCACCTGGACGGCGAACGCCTCCCGCTTGAACCGCTCCTCGGCCCAGGCGACCGCCGCGCGCTCCTGGGAGATCAGCCCGAGCGCGTCGACGTTCTCCCGGGTCAGCCCTCGATGCCGGGCGATCCGCTCGGCGGCCTCGAACTGGTTCGGCAGGTCCACGTTCCACTCGTCCGGGAACGGCTTGCCCGGGCCGTGCTTGGACCCGGAGCCGAGCGGCACCCGGGACATCGCCTCGACACCGCAGCTGATCCCGACGTCGATGACGCCCGCCGCCACCATGTTGGCCACCATGTGCGCGGCCTGCTGGGAGGAGCCGCACTGGCAGTCGACGGTCGTCGCCGCGGTCTCGTACGGCAGGCCCACGGTCAGCCACGCGGTGCGCGCGGGGTTCATCGACTGCTCGCCGGCGTGCGTCACCGTTCCGCCGACGATCTGCTCGACGCAGTCGGCGGGGATGCCGGTGCGGCCGAGGAGCTCGCGATAGGTCTCGCCCAGAAGATAGGCGGGATGCAGATTGGCGAGCGCGCCGCCGCGCCTGCCGATGGGGGTACGAACGGCTTCGACGATCACGGGTTCCGCGGCCATGGGGGGTTCGTCCTCTCCTCGGTCACCCGCGCGGCGCGGGCGTCCCGGCCCACCCGCCACGCAGAACTAGTACGCGTTCTAGTTCTGCTTGCAGTCTGCGGACCCGGCCTCCCGGGCCGCAAGAGTCGTGCAGTCTCCGATAGTCGTGATCTGCACGAGTTCCGCACGCAATCGGGCACGCAACACCCCTTGCGGCTTGTAGAACCCGTTACTACCTTCACGGCAATTCCTGATGGGCCGTCAGAAGGGTGGGAGGCCCATGCCCTGTCCCGCGCTGCCCGACGGGTTCGACTTCACCGACCCGGACGTGCTGCACCACCGTGTGCCCCTGCCGGAGTTCGCCGAGCTGCGCCGCGCGGAACCGGTCCACTGGATCGCCCAGCCGCGGGGGGTGGCCGGTTTCGCGGACGACGGCTACTGGGCCGTCACCCGGCACGCGGACGTCAAGTACGTCTCCACGCACCCGGAGATCTTCTCCTCGTACCTCAACACCGCGATCATCCGCTTCAACGAGCAGATCGAGCGCGACCGCATCGACGCTCAGCGGCTCATCCTGCTGAACATGGACCCGCCCGAGCACACCCGGGTGCGCCAGATCGTCCAGCGCGGCTTCACCCCGCGCGCCATCCGCGCGCTGGAGGAGCGGCTGCGCGCCCGGGCACGCGCCATCGTGGACAAGGCCCGCGCCCACGAGGGCCCCTTCGACTTCGTCACCCAGGTCGCCTGCGAGCTGCCGCTCCAGGCCATCGCCGAACTGATCGGCGTCCCGCAGGAGGACCGGGCGAAGATCTTCGACTGGTCCAACCGGATGATCGCGTACGACGACCCGGAGTACGCCGTCACCGAGGAGGTCGGCGCCCAGTCCGCCGCGCAGATCATCGCGTACGCGATGAACATGGCCGCAGAGCGCAAGCAGTGCCCGGCCAAGGACATCGTGAGCACACTGGTGGCGGCCGAGGACGAGGGCAACCTCGCCTCCGACGAGTTCGGCTTCTTCGTCCTGATGCTGGCCGTCGCGGGCAACGAGACAACCCGCAACGCCATCACGCACGGCATGCACGCCTTCCTCACCCACCCCGGCCAGTGGGAGCTGTTCAAGCGGGAGCGCCCGTCGACCACCGCCGAGGAGATCGTCCGCTGGGCGACCCCGGTCGTCGCCTTCCAGCGCACCGCCACCCAGGACACCGAACTGGGCGGCACCCCGATCCGGAAGGGCGACCGGGTCGGTCTCTTCTACTCCTCGGCCAACCACGACCCCGAGGTCTTCACCGACCCGGACGCCTTCGACATCACCCGGGACCCCAATCCGCACCTCGGCTTCGGCGGCGGAGGCCCGCACTACTGCCTCGGCAAGTCCCTGGCCGTCCTGGAGATCGACCTCATCTTCGGCGCGATCGCCGACACCATGCCGGGCATCCGGGTGGCCGGCGACCCGCGACGGCTGCGCTCCGCCTGGATCAACGGGGTGAAAGAACTCCGGGTGACCGCGGACTGACCGGCGCGGACCGACAGACGCGGGCCGCCGGCCTCCCGGCGCCGCCGGCCCGTCCCGTGGGAGGCAGGGGCAGTCCCCCACGCCCCGCCCCTGCCTCCCTCACCCCACCCCGGGCGCCTCACCGGTCCCCGTACGGGTGAACGTCTCTTCCCTTCCACGTCCTCGCAGGGGCACAGTCGCCCTGCCCTCGCGATCGCCCTCGCTGTCGCCCTCGCCGAAGACGTCGAACGGAAGCGTGCCCTCTTGATCCCTGCCGAACTCGCGCCGGTCCGGTCCGAGGACACCGCCACTCCCACGGGCCGTTCCCTCCGGGCGTTCGGGGCCCGGCATCGGATCCCGCTCCTCGCCACGCTCCCCGGTCTGCCGCTGTACGCGGTGTGGTGGCTGTTCCTCGCCACCGGAGGAGGTGACCTCGCGGCGCAGGAGGCATGGGCCCGGTTCGCGGCCGAGCACGACGGGTCGGCGTACGGCCTCTTCTGGTACGGCGGGATGCACACCGCCAACTACAGCCTGATCTCGCCGTATCTGATGGCGGCCCTCGGCGTGCGCACGGTCACCGTCGTCTCCGGGGTGGCCTCCTCCTGGCTGGCCGCGGTGCTGATCGTGCGCACCGGAGTGCGCAGGCCGCTCGGTCCGGCGCTGCTCGCCTCCCTGGCCCTGTGGTGCGATGTGGCCTCGGGCCGCACCACGTTCGCGCTGGGCGTCGCCTTCGGGCTGGCGGGCTGTGTGCTGCTGACCGGGCAGCGGCGGCTCCTCGCCGCGGTGGCGTGCACGGCGCTCGCGACCATGGCGAGCCCGGTGGCCGGTCTGTTCCTGGCGGTGCTGGGGGCCGGTTTCCTGTGCGTACGGGACTGGGGGCGGGGCCTGGTGCTGCTGGCGCCGCCCTGTGCGGTCGTCGCGACGACCACCCTGCTGTTCCCCTTCACCGGGGAACAGTTGATGCCCGCGGACCGCATCTGGCAGCCGGCCCTGTTCGGGCTGGCGGTGACGGTGCTGGCCCCACGGGGCTGGCGGGTCGCGCGCCGGAGCGGGGTCGTGTACGCGGCGGGGACCGTGCTCGCGTATCTGATCCCCTCACCGGTCGGGACGAACGTCGAGCGGCTCGCGGAACTGTTCGCGCCGGCCGCACTGCTCGCGATGCTGCTGGCCGAGCCCCGGCTGCGGGGGCTCCGGCGGGTTCTGCTGGCCGCCGCGCTGGTCTTCTCCGTCACCTGGGTGGGCCGCAAGACCGCGGGCGACCTGAGGGTCTCCACCACCGTGCCGGCCTGGGCGGCGGACACCGGCGGAGTGGTACGGGCCCTGGAGGAGCTCGGCGCGAACCGGACCCGCGTGGAGGCCGTCCCGGCGCGCAACCATCGCGAGGCCACCGTCCTCGCCCCGCACCTGGACCTCGCGCGCGGCTGGAACCGGCAGCTCGACATGGAGCGCGCCCGCCTCTTCTACGACGGCACGTTCTCGGCGGCCTCCTACCGCCGCTGGCTGGACCGCTGGGCGGTCGGGTTCGTCGTCCTGCCGCGGGCCGAGCCGGACGGGTACGCCGAGGACGAGGCGCGGCTCGTGCGCGAGCACCGCCCGGCCTGGCTGGAGCCGGTATGGCGGGACGCCCACTGGCGGGTGTACCGGGTGCGCGACGCGATGCCGCTGGTGACGGCACCGGCGACGGTCCTGCGGACGACGGCCGCGGAGGTGGACCTACGGGTGCCGCGGCCCCGCCCGGTCACCGTGCGGGTCGCCTACTCGCCGTGGCTGCACGCCGACGGCGGCGGCTGCCTCGGCCGGGACGGCGAGTTCACGCGGCTGACGGTCACCGCGCCGGGGGTCTACCGGATCAGCTCGGAGTACGGATCAGAACCGGAGGGGGGACACTGCTGACCTCCTCCGGGGAGCGCCTGCCGCCCCGGGTACTCGTGGACCGGCTGAGCCGGTGCACGAGTACCCGCCGCCGGCGGGAGTCCCTGCCCGGAATCCGGGCTGCCGCTACAGGGCCGCAGTTCATCGCGTGATGAGCCACGGGCCCGGCGGTCAGGCCGTCCGGGCGAGCGACCCGAGCAGGCGGACCACCCGCTCCAGCGCGTCCGTGTAGGAGCGGTAGTCGCTCACCAGTCCGGCGTCGTCCTCTCCTTCCGGGGTGATCGCGTCGAGGTCCTGCCGGAGGGTCTCCACCTCCAGCACGAGGGCATCGACATCCGGGACCTCGGCGGCACCGAGGCGGCCGTCGTACACCCGCGTCGCGTACCCCGCGATATGACCGTCGAGCTCCAGCAGACGGGAATTCCAGTCACGAAGCTCCTCCAGACGGGGATAGTCGGGGTACGGCATGGCCCGGAAGGCCTCGAAAGCCGCACGGAACTCGGCTGCTGTCTCAGTCATGCCAGGTGACGATCTTTCCGTCCTTGGTGTAGATGCCTTCTCCGCCGAACAGACCGCCCCTGATCTTCCAGCCCATGTCACCGTTCTTCAGCTTCCACGGGATGCGGTCCTCGGGCCTGGTCTTGTTCCAGAGATCCATCGCTTCCTTGGTGTACTCGGCGAGCGTCCTGCCCTTGCCGTGCTTGTCGAGGTGGTAGACCGCGGTCTCCTCGGCACTGCCGAAGGTCGCCGGGTCCCAGTGCTGGAGGGCGTCGGCGTCGGGCCCGCAGAACTTGCCCGAGTTGTGCACCAGTACCGGGGTGTTCCCGGCGAGGACATAGTAGGTGTGGAGTTCCGAGACCGTCAGGTTGTAGACGCGCTGGTCGGGCTCGGTCCAGGCGCTGGTCGCGGTGACCCGGGTCCGCTCGCCCGTGTCGGTCCGCAGCCGCACGCCGGACTTGAGCCGGGCCGCGTCGAGCCATGTGCCGCCGCCGTCCGTCACCCAGAAGGGGTGCTTGTCGGTGGCGACGACCGTGCCGCCGCGTCCGGCCGACGATCCACCGACCGTGACACCGACGAGTGCCTTGAGGCCTCGTCCGGTGATGGTCGCCTCGACGGGCTCGGCCTCGGTCCGACCGGACTCCGGATCAGTGGCGAGGACGCGATCGCCGACGCGGACGTCCTCGATGGGCTTGGTCCGCCGGCCGGCCAGCAGGACGCGGGTACCGGGTGCGAAGCTGTTGCACGGTGACTTCCTCAGGAGCTTCAGCTTGAGGGCGTACAGCGCGAGGTCCTTCACGCACGAGGAGTCGAACTTGTCGAAGCACTTCTCGATCTGGTCGATGCCCACGTACCAGGCGATCAGGCGGTCCAGGTAGGTGGTGGTGATGCAGCCCATGCCGCCGGCTCCGTCACCGCCACACACCAGGATGGTGTCGCCCGACTTGATGTCGCCGTTGAAGGCGTGTTCCCTGCGGAACTCGAACAGCCGCTTCTCGAGAGCCGTCCGCAGTTCCTTGTCCGAGAGCGGTTTGCTCGGTTCCTTCGACTCCTCCTGCACCTGCGCCTTCAGCTCGGCCACGAGCTTGTCGGCCGCGATCTTCATCGCCTCCGACGACGCCTTCGCCGCCGCCGTGGCGTCCTTGCCCGCGGCGTTGGCCGAGGCGGCCGCCTGGTACGCGGCCGTGCTCGCCTGAGAGGAGTAGACCGAGGCGACGGCCGCGGAGTGTTCGGCCTGCTGCGCGGAGTGGGCGGCCGACTGGGCGTCCTTCTGGGCCGCCGCGGCCGCGTTCCTGGCGGTCTTGGCGGACTCGGCGGCGCGGTCGGCGGACGCGGCAGCGTCGTTCGCCGACTTGTTGGCCTGATCGGAGTAGTCGGACGCCTGCGCGGCGGACTTCTTCGCCTTGTCCGCCCACTGAAGGGCCGTGGCGGCGTCCTTGCGTGCGTCGGCGGCCACCTTCTGCGCGTCGGCGGCGTCCTTGTGGGCGAGCGCCGCCGACTTGTAGGCGGCCATCAGCAGGGTGTTGATCTCGGCGATGTGCGCCGCCGCGTTGGCGTCACGCTGCTTCGCCCGGTAGAGGCCGACCTGAAGGAACGACCGCAGCCCGGCCGGCGGCCCGCTCAGCGCGGCCTGCGCCGCGGCCTTGACCTCGGGACCGCCCTCGGCCAGGGCCTGGGAGACGGCGACCCGGTCGTCGTCCTCACGTGCCTTGTACTGCCCGGCATCCAGGAACTCCTGGAGGTCGGCGTCGGTTCCGTCCAGCGCCCTGCTGCCGGCGGCCTTCACTCCCGGCCCGCCCTGGGCCATGATCTGCCCGACGGCGACCCGGTCGTCGTCCTCCTTGCCCGGGTAGGCACGGGTGCGCAGGAACTCCCGCACCTGGTCGACCGGCTTGTCCAGCATGTCCAGAGCGGCCTGCCGCTGCGCCGGCTTCTCGCTGGTCTCTGCGATGTTCGCCACGCTTGCCCGGTCGTCCTGTTCCAGGGCGATGGTCAGGCCGCTGCGCACGAACTCGGCCACATCCGCATCGGTACCCGTCACGGCCGTCTCCGCCGCGTCCTTAACCCAGGAACCGCCACTGGACAGCAGGTTGACGGCTGCCTGCCGCCCCTTCGCCGCCGTCACCTGCGGGTCGGTCGAGGCGGCGGCGTCCTGCACCAGCTGCTGGGTCTCGGCGTCCAGCTTCTGGATCCGGCCGGCCTCCCACTCGGCCTGGGCCACCTGGGTCTCGTGCTCCCTGTTCGCCTCCTCGGCGGCGAGCACGTCCTCGTCCTGCTGCTCGGCCAGACGCTCGGCATCCGCCTTGCGGGCCAGGTCGGCCACGGTCGCCGCCTGGTCCGCAGCGGTCTGCGCGTCGTCGGCGGCCCGAGTCGCCTCGTTCGCCGCGGCAGTGGCGTCCTTGGCCGCGTCCACCGCCTTGCCCGCCTCATCGGCGGCCTTGTCCGCCGCCGTCGCCGCGGCCTCGGCGTGGGCGGCGGCCGCATTGGCCGCATCGCGCGACTGCCGCGCCGCCGTCGCGGCCTGGTTGGCGTTGGCCTGCGCGGCGTTGGCCGCCCGCGTGGCCTGGTCGGCCAGCCGCTGCGCCCTCGCCGCCGCCTCCTGCGCCTCGGCGCTCTTGGCACCGGCCTCACCGGCCCACCGGCCGGCGTCCGCCGCGGCGGCCGCGGCCGCGGCCGCGTTCGCCCCGGCACTGGCAGCGGCCCCGGCGGCCTTGGCCGCGTTGTCGGCGGCGACGCCCGCCTGGTCGGCGGCGTCCGCCGCCTTCCGGGCCCCGGCCGCGGCCTTGCGCGCGTTCTCCGCCGCCTCCCTGGACTGCTGGGCCCGGGTGGCATCCCCGGCCGCCGCCGCGGCAGCCGACCGCGCCGAGGACGCCGCACTGCCCGCACGGCCTGCGGCATACGCCGCCTGCGCGGCAGCAGTGGCGGCCACTCGCGCCGTCGCGTTCGCCGCCGCAGCCGCCGACACCGCCGTACGCGCCGACTGAGCCGCCCGGTCCGCCGCGGCCGCCGCGCGTGAGGCCGCCGCAGCCGCCTTGCCGGCGGACGACTTCGCCTCCAGCGCCTCCTGCGCCGCGACCTGCGCCGCCGCCTTGGCCTGCTGCGTGGCCGCCTCGGCCTTGGCCGCCTCCTCCTTGGCCGTGTCGGTCAGCTCCTTGGCCTGCTTCTGGGCGTGGTCGGCCAGATCGGCCAGCTGAGAGACCGTCAAGGTCTCCTGGTCCCGGGCGGACGCGACCTGCCATCCGTCGTCCAGGAACGCCTGGACGTCCTCGGGCGTCCCGTCCATCGCCTGCTGCGCGGCCTGCTTGACGTTCGTGCCGCCCGCCGTCATCAGCCGCAGCACCTGGATCCGGTTGTCGTCCTCACGAGGACGGAACTGACCCCGGTCGATGAACGCCTGCCAGTCGTCGGGCGTTCCGTCCAGCGCCTTGCTGGCCGCCGCCTTCACCCCCGGCCCGCCGTTGGCCATGACCTGCGCGACCCGGACCCGCAGATCCTCGTCGTAAGGCGCCTCGAAGCCGTCGTTGAGGAAGGCCTTGAGCTGCTCGACACCGCCGCTCAGCGCGGTGTCGGCCGCCGCACGGACACCCGGACCGCCGATGGCCATGACCTGAGCGACCTGAACCCGCAGATCCTCTTCCTCCAGGACGGGCAGGTCCTTGCTCATGAACGTCTGGACGTCCTCGTCCGACCCCACCAGAGCGGCCTCGGCCGCTCTCTTCACGCCGGGCCCCGCGGTCTCCCACGCCTCCAGAACGTCCGCTCTGTCGTATGCCGGTGGCCCGTCGGCCGCTACCGGTCGTACGTCCATTCCCAGCAGCAGCGCCAGGGCGATCAGCGTGGCCACGATGCCACGCCGACCTGGCACCACCCGGAATCCGGTCGCCAATGTCTCTCCTCCTCCGTACCTGTGGGCTGAACGGTCCGCACGGAAGTGCTCCGGGGAAACCGTCAGTTGTCGGCGCCGGTCGACCGCCGACTTGCGTTCTCGACCGTCCGGAAGACCACCTCGGCGCCCGGCCGAGCCGACCGCCACACGAGGAACACGCAGGGGATGTCCGGACATGCGAGACACGTGGGGGCGGTGCTCACAGACGAAGGCCCGGCGCGGAGGACTTCCACGCCGAGCCACCGTGAGGCACCGTCAAGCTGTCAAGGACCGGCCCTTCACCGGCAGGCCGGTCACGCCACGCCACCCCGTGCCGGGTCACCGACCGGCACAGTGCTCGCCGGGGGGTGAGCCGTTGCCGTCCCGCCCTTGCGTGCGGCGGCGCCCAAGGCCGCGGCCGAGGCTGCCACCACGACGAGCGGCAGCACGAATCCGCCAGGCACTTCGGACGGCACGGTCACGACCTCGGACGGCGGCCAGTGGTCCGCGGCTCCGAGCCGTCACACGTGTCGGCGGCACCACGACCTCGGTCGCCGCCCGTCCGGGCATGCCACGCCGCCCCATCTGCATGACCCCCCATGGATGAACCGTCGGTGTCCGGGGATGCCGCACACCGTCCCCCTGCTGTGGCGGGTGCGCGGGCGCGCCACGAGAGCCGCCGGCACGCCCCCTCGCGCCCTTCCGGTCTGGGAACCCGGCGCGACGAACGTGACCGCACTTTACCTGATGTTCACCGAATTCACAGCCATCACATACCCAACTTCAGTCACGGACGGTCGGTTTGGAGCGTTCGCCCGTACCCGGCGCGACCGCGTGCCTTACGGAGGCGGTCTTCTCGTCCGTGTCGCCGTCGGCAACGCGACCCCCTGGGAGATGAGGCCCGCCATGCGGTCTCGTCACCGCCCGGGGACCCGAAACGAGATGGGTCAGTCCGAAGCCCGCACCCACCACCGCCGCGCCGCCGAGCGCGTCCAGCACCCAGTGGTTGCCGGTCGCCACGATCGCCGAGAGCGTGAAGAGGGGGTGCAGCAGACCGAGGACCTTCATCCACCACCTGGGCGCGAGCACCGCGATGGTCAGCCCGCACCACAGGGACCAGCCGAAGTGCAGCGAGGGCATCGCGGCGTACTGGTTCGTCACCGCGGTCAGGGTGCCGTAGTCCGGCTTGGAGAAGTCCTGCACGCCGTGCACGGTGTCGATGATCCCGAGGTGCGGCATCAGACGCGGCGGGGCCAGCGGATAGAGCCAGAAGCCGGCCAGCGCGATGAAGGTGGCGAAGCCGAGCACCGAGCGCGCCCATCGGTAGTCGACCGGGCGGCGCCGGTAGAGCACGGCGAGCACGGTCAGCGGGACCATGAAGTGGAACGACTCGTAATAGAAGTCGAAGAAACCGCGCAGCCACCCGACCTCGACGACGGCACGGTTGATCCCGCGCTCGATGTCGATGCCGAGGAACCGCTCCAGGCCGAGGATCTGGTCGCCGTGGTGCTCGGCGGTGGCCCGCCCCGCCACACCCTCCTCGCCGGTGGCCGCGAGCCGGACCCGGGAGTAGGCGGCGTAGGTGACCCGGATCAGCAGCAGTTCCAGCAGCACGTTGGGCCGGGTGAGGACCCGGCGCAGGAAGGGCAGCAGGGGGACGTAGGGCCTGCGGGTGGGGACGGGTGGCGCGTACTCGGTGGGCACGGGGGCCCGGTAGGACGAGGAGGTGCGGGACAGGAACGGGACGAACGTGGCGGCGGCGAGGGCCGCCAGCAGCACCAGGTTGTCGCGCAGCGGTTCGACCACCGCCATGTTCGGCACCATCGTCGTCGCGGGCAGCGTCATCACCAGGACGACGGCGACCGGCCAGACATACCGGTCCGAGGCCCGGGTGCCGACCCGGCCGACCACCGCGAGCAGCACCCACAGCAGTTGGTGCTGCCAGCTCGTGGGTGAGACGGCGACCGCGACACAGCCGGTGACCGCGACGGCGAGCAGCAGCTGCCCGTCCCGCGCGTACCGGATGGCGCGGCGCAGCCCGGCGGTCGCGACGGCGGCGCCCAGCACGAGGAACAGGCCGATCTCCAGCGGCCCGGACAGGCCGAGCCGGAGCAGGGCGCCGTGCAGGGACTGGTTGGTGTGGTCGTCGGCCTTGCCGCCGAGACCGGTTCCGGCCACATGGTGCACCCAGTAGGTGTACGAGTCGTGCGGCATCGCGGCCCAGGCGAGCAGGGTGCACACGGCGAAGGTGCCGGCGGTGGTGGCGGCGGCGCGACGGCGGCCGGTGCACCACAGCAGGGGCGCGAACAGCAGCACGGTCGGCTGGAGCGCGGCGCCGAGGCCGGTCAGCAGGCCCCCGGCCCGCTGACCGCGCACGACGAAGCAGCCGAGCAGGACCAGGAGCACCGGGATGATGCTGGTCTGGCCGAGACAGAGGGCGTTGCGCACCGGCAGCGACAGCATCAGCAGGCTGATCGCGACGGGCGTGGCGAGCAGCGCGCTGCGCCGGGTCACCGGCTGCGGCAGGGCGCGGGCGGCGATCAGGCCGAGCGCGACGACCAGGAGCAGGGTGCCGAAGGTCCAGCCCCAGCCGAGGGCCTGCTCGGCGGCACGGGTGAGGGGCTTGAGGACGAGTCCGGCGAACGGGGTGCCGGTGAACCGCGTCGAGTCGTACAGCGACCCGTTGACATGCAGGACCCCGTGGGGGCCGACCCAGGTCTCCAGGTCGGTCAGCCGCTCGCCGCGGGGGGTGCCGAGGACGACGGCCATCTGCCGGACCCCGAGGACCGCGGCGACCAGCCAGAGACCCACCCGGGCCGCTCTCAGCCGTGCTCTCGTCTGCTGGGGGGTCCCCGCCCCGAAGGCTCCGGCCGCCTGCCCGCTGTGCTCCACGTTCGCCACGCCCCGTCGGCCCTCCCGACCCGTTCGTCCCGTACGTATGCATTTGTGCGGACCCTATGACGCTCGCAGCACCCCCTTGGTGGGGCGCGGGCAACCCCCTCTTCACCTGAGGTCTGCCAGGCCATCGTCCGCACGACGACAGCCACGCAAGCGGAACGGTTCCCTCCTGAATGCGCGAGATGGATCACAAATACAACGGCGTCAGATCCCTTGCGGGCATGTCGTCACCCCTGCGTACACCACATTTCGTGACACTTCGGAGCGACACCGTCACTTTACGTAAAGTCGACAAGTGCCCCTATGGTCCTCTGGAGCCCGCCCTCGTGGGGGCTCGACGGCCCGCCGCCCGTCGGCGCGCCCTGTCCCTGTCCCCGGAGAAAGGCAGGCGAGCGGACCCTTGCCGACCGTCGCACCGCCCACAGCACCCGTCGCCCCCGTGTCCCCGGCCCGTCCCGGGCCAACCGTCACCGACCCCGCGCTGGTCAGGCGTGCCGTCAAGGCCGCCGCGCTCGGCAACGCGATGGAGTGGTTCGACTTCGGCGTCTACAGCTACATCGCCGTGACGCTGGGCAAGGTCTTCTTCCCGTCCGGCAACGCCACCGCACAGCTGCTGTCGACCTTCGGCGCCTTCGCCGCGGCCTTCCTCGTCCGCCCGCTCGGCGGCATGGTCTTCGGCCCGCTCGGCGACCGGATCGGGCGGCAGAAGGTGCTCGCCCTCACCATGATCATGATGGCGGTCGGCACGTTCGCGATCGGCCTGATCCCGTCCTACTCGGTGATCGGCGTCGGCGCGCCGATCCTGCTGCTGGCGGCCCGCCTGGTCCAGGGCTTCTCGACCGGCGGTGAGTACGCGGGCGCCTCCACGTTCATCGCGGAGTACGCGCCGGACAAGAAGCGCGGCTTCTTCGGCAGCTGGCTGGAGTTCGGCACGCTGGCCGGATACATCGGCGGCGCGGGCCTGGTCACCCTGATGACGGCGCTGCTGTCCACCGACGACCTGGTGGCCTGGGGCTGGCGCATCCCGTTCCTGATCGCGGGCCCGATGGGCATCATCGGCCTGTATCTGCGGATGCGCCTGGAGGAGACCCCGGCGTTCGCGGCGGAGGTGGCGAAGGCCGAGGCGGACCGCCCCAAGGTGCCACTGCGCGAGATGGTCACCGGCCAGTGGAAGGCGCTGCTGCTGTGCATGGGCCTGGTGCTCGTCTTCAACGTCACCGACTACATGCTGCTGTCGTACATGCCGAGCTACCTCACCAGTGAGCTGAAGTACGACGAGACCCACGGACTGCTGGTCGTGCTCGGTGTGATGGCGCTGATGATGGTGGTGCAGCCGTTCGCGGGCGCACTGACGGACCGCGTCGGCCGCCGTCCGGTGATCGCCGCGGGCTGCGCGGGCTTCCTGGCCCTGTCGATCCCGGCGGTGCTGCTGATCCGGCAGGGCAGCCTTCTCGCGGTCGCGCTCGGCATGGGCGCGCTGGGGCTGCTGCTGGTCTGCTTCACGGCGGCGATGCCGGCGGCGCTCCCCGCCCTCTTCCCGACCCGGGTGCGCTACGGCTCGCTCTCGATCGGCTTCAACGTCTCCGTGTCGCTGTTCGGCGGCACGACGCCGCTGGTGGTGACGGCGCTGATCGGCGCGACCGGGAACATGATGATGCCCGCGTACTACATGATGGCGGCGGCCGTGATCGGCGGTGCCTCGGTGTGGTTCATGGCGGAGTCGGCGGGCCGCCCGCTGCCGGGCTCGGCCCCGGCGGTGGAGCGCGTCGCCCACTGACCCGCGACACCGCGCGCCCGGACGGCGCCGCGCCCGGCACACCGCCGGCCGCGGCGCCGTCGCGCGTTTCCCCCTCGCCCCTCTCCTCCGATCGGCTGACATCCCGGCCCGTGGCCGGATATCGGCTGACAGCGCACCCCGTCCCGGCTATCTTCGTTAGCGAGACTAGTTAGATGCTCTAACCAGGTCCAGGAAAGGGACGGTGCATGAGCACAGCGCAACAGCTCTGGGACGACGTGGACGCGTACTTCACCACCCTCCTCTCCCCCTCCGACGAGGTGCTCGCCGCGGCCCTGAGAGACAGCGACGCGGCCGGACTCCCGCCCATCAACGTCGCGCCGAACCAGGGGAAGCTGCTCCAGCTCCTCGCTCAGATCCAGGGCGCGCGCCGCGTCCTGGAGATCGGCACGCTCGGCGGGTACAGCACGATCTGGCTGGGCCGCGCACTGCCCGCGGACGGCCGGCTGATCACCCTGGAGTACAGCGCGAAACACGCCGAGGTGGCCCGCCGCAACCTGGCCCGTGCGGGCCTGGACCGGATCGCCGAGGTCCGCGTCGGCCCCGCGCTGGAGTCGCTGCCGAAGCTGGCCGAGGAGCACCCGGACCCGTTCGACCTGGTCTTCATCGACGCGGACAAGGCAAACAACGCGCACTACGTCGAGTGGGCCGTCAAACTGACCCGCCCCGGCAGCCTGATCGTCCTGGACAACGTGGTGCGCTCCGGCCGGGTCACCGAGGCCGACAGCGACGACCCGACGCTGCAGGGCACCCGGGCCGCGCTCGAACTGATCGCCGAGCACCCCAAGTTGACCGGGACGGCGGTGCAGACGGTGGGCAGCAAGGGGCACGACGGATTCGCACTGGCACGGGTGGTGGCCTGACGGGCCCGTGGGCGCCCCCTCGGGCCCTACGCCTCGTGGTAGAAGGCCACGTTCACGCTGCGTGGGGTGGTGCGGTCGCGGACGACCAGTTCGCCCGAGCCGCCGTACGGGAGCGGGACCGTACCGCCGTAGGGCAGGGCCTGGGCGGGCTGTCCCGTCAGGGCCAGCGTCACCTCGGAGGACGGCTCGGCCAGGGAGCCGCGCAGCCAGCTCACCTGCCAGTCGCCCTGCGGACCGCACAGGAACTCGAGGTGGATCCGCGACACGAACAGCCAGTCGTCCGGGGTCGCCAGCCGGCACACGGCCGCGTCCCGGCCCACCCGCAGCACGGTTCCCGGGTCGCTGGGCGCGTCGGCCATCAGCATGCCGGCCGTCGCCCCGGCGTCCGCCGCGGAGACCGAGGCCATGGTGAGTTCGAGCACGTGCGCTCCTCCTGGGTACAGCGGTTCAAGTGTCCTGCGGGCGAGCCCGGTTGGCCTCCGCGGCCGAATGATAATTCGCCCGATCGCCGCGTCGGGTGACGTCCGGCACAATGGACCCATGACCGAGCGCAAGCCACCGGGCGTCAGCTTCGAGTCCTTCGCCGACAAACAGATCCGGGACGCTCAGGAACGCGGAGAGTTCGCGAACCTCCCCGGCGCCGGCGAACCCTCGGCCTCGGTCACCGAGACGGTGTACGACGAACTGTGGTGGATCAAGCGGAAGATGGCCCGCGAGGGCCTCGCGGTCCTGCCGCCGACCCTGGCCCTGCGCAAGGAGGCCGAGGACACGCTTCTCGCGGTCGCGGCGGCTCCGTCCGAGCGGGTGGTGCGGCGCATGGTCGAGGCCCTCAACGTGAAGATCCGCGACATGATGTTCAAGCCGCCGCCGGGCCCGCCGCTGGGCCTCAAGCCGTACGACGTCGAGGAGGTCGTACGGCAGTGGCACGAACGCCGGGCGGGCGCCCGGGGAGCGGACTGAGACCCGACGGGGCCGGCCCGGGGACATGATCCCCGGGCCGGCCCCGTCCGCATCCGGCGGCCTTCCCCGGCCCTACGGCCGCCGCCTCACAGGTTCAGCAGCCGCTCGACGGTCACGCGGTAGTCGCGCAGGGCGAGCCGCAGCTGTTCGGTGTCGGTGCCGCCGCGTGCGTCGTCGCCCACGTCCTGCCACGACGCCTTCAGGGTCCGCCGCCGCGAGGCCACGGCCTCCGAGAGCCGTGCGACGACCTCCTGCGCCACCCGGTCGGCCTCCTCAACGGCGTCCCGCGGCTCGTCGACGAACTCGCCGATGGCGTGCCGCAGGCGCTGTGCGAACTGCTCGCACTCGTCCCGCGGCAACAGCCGCGCCTGTCCCGAGGTACCCTCCGGCCGGAACGCCGCGGGCTCCCGGGCGCCGGTCGTTCCCGGACCGGCGGTCTCCCGGTACCGGGTCCCCTCGGGGCGCAGTCCGGCGGCCTCGCGGTAGGTCTCCTCGGACCGCATGTCGGCCTCCTCCCGGTACCCGACGCCCGCGGGCCGCACATCGGCGGCATCCCGCGGATCGGTCCCTTCCGGCCCCAGGTCCCTACGGCGCGCGATCCCCTCGGACCGCGCATCCGCGGCCTGTCGTCGCTCGGTTCGCTCGGGGGGCAGCTCGCCCTCGGCCCGGCGTGCGTCGCCCCCGCCCGCTGTCCGATCAGTCATCACCCTCAACTCCCCTTCGCATGCTGCCGGTGAAAGCCCCACGGAAGACGGGACGATCCCTCGCCGCGCCCGGCGGCCACGCCGGACCTGTCCGCTCCGGCCTCGGCCCGCTGCCGGCGCGCGGGAGCGACGAGATCGTCGAAGAGCGCGCGGGCCTCCAGCAGGACCTTCCGCATCTCCTCCGTGCCCGTGCGGCCGTCGTCGGCACCGGCGGCCGGGGGCTGGGCGGCCCGGTGCAGCCGGCGGTAGCCCTGGACATGGTCGGCGTGGTGCACGGACAGCGCGTCCAACTGTTCCTCGTAGCGGCCGCCGTCGGGGAAGCCCCGTGCGCCCGCCAGCTCGGCGAGCAGCCGGTCCGCCTCGGCCACCGCGTCCCTCGGGGAGTCGACGAAGCGTTCCTGGGCGGCCGTCCAGCGCGCCGTGTACCGCTCGCGCTCGGCGGGTTCCAGCGGTTGCTCCCGCAGCGAGCCGTACTTCTTCAGCCGTTCGGCGAGTTCCCGTTCGGCGGCCTCGGCGTCCCCGTCGTGCCGGGTCACGGCGCGCTCGTACTCGGGTCCGAAGCGGCGCCTCAGCCCGCGTCCGCCCCACGCGCCCCGGGTACGCGGGGCGACGGCGGCCGCGCCGGCGACGACGGCCGCCACGATCACGATCACGATCAAAGCGATGATCAGGCCAGTGGACATGGATGCCTTCCGTTCTCCCGGCCCGGCGGGCCGTCCTCCGCCCGGGTTGCCCTCAGGACGGCCGCCAAACGAGCCCGCGCCACCTCGGACCGCCCGCACCGGGAGTGCGCCACGGCGCGAACCGGCGCTCGCGTCCCGCCGTAAATACGGTTGTCGGCGCCGCCCGGCGGTCCTGACAATGGCCCGCGTGAACTGGACCGTCGCCCCCGAGCACCCGGACACGCCCGTCGCCCTCGCGCTGTGGCGCGCGTACTACACGGAGGTCAGCGACCGCTGGTACCAGCTCCACGAGGGCCGCTCGACCGACCCCGACGAACTGGAGCGGGAGATCGCCGCCGAGACCGGCGCCGAGCTGGCCCCGCCCCGCGGGGTGCTGCTGGTGGCGCGGTACGGGGGCGAACCGGCGGGCACCGCGGGCGTACGGCTGACGGACCCGGCCACGGCCGAGCTCAAGCGGGTCTTCCTGCGCGGGGAGCTGCGCGGCAAGGGCGGGGCCCGGCTCCTCGTGACCGCCGCGGAGGACCGTGCGCGAGCGCTCGGCGCACGGCGGATGGTCCTGGACACCCGCCATGACCTGGTGGAGGCCCGCGCCCTGTACACCCGGCTGGGGTACGTCGAGACCGAGCCGCACAACGACGAGCCGTACGCGGAGCACTGGTTCAGCAAGCCGCTGACTCCGGTCCCGGTGCCCGGTCCCTAGGTCCTGTCGTCAGACTCCCGCCTGCCCCGCCCATGCACGCACTCTCGCCGCAGGGCCGTCCTTCGGGCGATGACGCGCGTCCCGGCTCCGCCGCCGGGTCGCCGTGCCGGCCGCCGGTGTGGGCGTCTCGGCCCTGCTGGGGTCCGGGGTCGCCACCGCCGCCGACAGCGCCGCGACGGGCGCGGCCGCCTGGGTCGCGCACTCTCGCCGCAGGGCCGCCCTTCGGGCGATGACGCGAGTTTGACGACAGGCCCTAGAGCGGCCGTCCGGGCGTCCTCGTCCGCGTACCGTCGTGCGGACGTTCCGCGTCGCAGCCGCACATCTCGGCGTTCAGCTCCTTGACCAGGCTGCGCAGATCGGTCGGGCGGTCCGGCCCCCACCAGTCGCCGAGCAGTTCGGCCAGGGACTCCTCACGGGCCTCGTACAGGCGCTCGGCGACCTCGCGGCCCCGCTCGGTGAGCAGCAGGTCGAGGCCCTCGCGCCGCGCGAGTCCCCGTTCCTCCACCTGGCGGGCGGCCTGGAGGATGACGGTCAGCGGCACCATGCTGCGCTCGGCGAGGATCGCCGGCTCGGCACAGCCGTACTTCTTGATCCGCAGCAGCAGCCAGCTCGCGCCGGGCAGCAGGTCGTAGCCCGCCCGCACAGTGATCTTCTGGTAGATCTCGCGCCGCCCCTCCCGCGAGCCGAGGACGGACAGCGCCCGGCACACCTCGTCGTACGACGAACGCTCCACCGGGTTGCTCGCCAGCGTCTCCGTCACGTCGGGTGCCGTCACCGAGCCGCGCAGCCGGTCCTCGCGCAGGAACCACGCCAGCACGAAGCCGAGAAGGGCGACCGGGGCGGCGTAGAGGAAGACGTCGGTGATGGAGGAGGCGAACGCGTGCAGGACCGCGGGCCGCACATCGGCCGGGAGGGCCGCGATACCGCGCGGGTCGGCCTTCAGGGTGTCGGGGGTGATGCCCGACGGGACGGGGCGTCCGGCGAGCGCCACCGTCAGTTCGCCGCCCAGACGGCTCGCGAAGATCGCGCCGAAGACGGCCACCCCGAAGGAGGCGCCGATGGAGCGGAAGAAGGTGGCGCCGGAGGTGGCGACGCCGAGGTCCGCGTAGCTGACGGCGTTCTGCACGATCAGCACCAGGACCTGCATGACCAGACCGAGCCCCAGACCGAAGACGAAGAAGTAGACGCTCATCTCGGCGGTGCTGCTGAACTCGTCGAGCCGGTGCAGCAGCAGGAGGCCGATCATGGTCACCGCGGTGCCCACGACCGGGAAGACCTTCCAGCGGCCGGTGCGGCTGACGATCTGGCCGGAGCCGGTGGACGACAGCAGCATCCCGGCCACCATCGGCAGCATGTGCACCCCGGACAGGGTGGGACTGATGCCGTGGACGACCTGGAGGAAGGTCGGCAGATACGTCATCGCGCCGAACATCGCGAAGCCGACGATGAAGCTGATGACGGCCGAGAGCGTGAAGGTGCGGATGCGGAAGAGCTTCGGCGGCAGCACGGGTTCGGCCGCCCGGCGCTCGACGGACACGAAGGCGACGAGCAGTACCGCACCGAGCACCGCCAGGCCGATGATCTGCGGTGAGGCCCAGGCCCAGGTGGTGCCGCCGAGCGAGGCGACCAGGACCAGACAGGTGGCGACGGCGGCGATGAGGAAGGTGCCGAGGTAGTCGATGACATGCCGCTCCGACTTCCTCGGGATGCGCAGGACGGCCGCGATCACGGCCAGGGCGACGATCCCGATGGGCAGGTTGACGTAGAACACCCAGCGCCAGCTCAGATGCTGGGTGAACAGTCCGCCGAGGAGCGGTCCGAGCACACTGGTCGTGCCGAAGACGGCGCCGAAGAGCCCCTGGTAGCGGCCCCGCTCCCGGGGCGGGACGATGTCGCCGACGATCGCCATCGACAGCACCATGAGCCCGCCGCCGCCCAGTCCCTGGACGGCCCGGCAGGCGATCAGCTCGGGCATGTTCTGCGCCATGCCGCACAGCGCGGAGCCGATCAGGAAGATCACGATCGCGGCCTGGAACAGCGACTTGCGGCCGTACTGGTCACCGAGCTTGCCCCACAGCGGTGTCGCCGCGGTCGAGGCCAGCAGATAGGCCGTGACCACCCACGACAGATGCTCCAGACCGCCGAGGTCGCTGACGATGGTGGGCAGCGCGGTCGCCACGATCGTCTGGTCGAGGGCGGCCAGGAACATGCCCAGCAGCAGCGCGCCGATGGAGACGATGACGCCGCCGTGCACGGCTTCGTCGGGCACGGTGCGGTGCCCGACGAACGGGCCGCCGGGGCCACCGCCGGGCGACTCCGACACGGCTGTGTCCGCCGTGTCCGCCGCGGATGCCGCGTGCGTCGCCTCCGCAGCCTCCCCCGTCCTGTCCTGCGCGTCGCTGGTCATGAAAGGCCTCCTCCCGTGGACGGTGGTCGACCTGTGGGGCTCTCGTCCATCGTGCTCTCCCATCCTGGGCGGTATGACCGGTTATGGCCTGTCGAATCTCGATGGGAAGCGGGGATTCCGGGGGCTCCCGGGAGATTCTGTGAGGGAGATCTGCATAATCTCTGGAATCCGGCGGGAGGGGACCCACGCGTGAGCGGATCGAACGAACGGGCCTGCCCGGAGTGCGAGGCGCCACGGAGGCCGGACGGAACGCCCTCGTGCGGATGCGCCCAGCGGGCGTCCGACGCCCTCAGGGACGCGCGTACGGCACAGGCGGCAGCGGCGGGTGACTTCGATCCGCTGCTGATTCGGCCGTATGTGGAATTCGGGGCACTGGAGAACACGCGGCCGGGACCGGGGGGTTCGGCGGCCGAGGACGCGGGAGCGAGCACTCCGGACGGGACGTTGCGCCGTCCGGCGGTATCGGAGCGGGGCGCGGGGCCCGCGGACCAGACCATGCCACTCGACACGGTGCCGCCCGCGGGGCCCGCGGACGAGACCATGCCGCTCGGCACGGTGCCACGCTTGCCGCACAGCGGCACCGCGCCCGGGTCCGGCGGGACCGACGAGACCATGCCGCTCGGCACGGTGCCACGCTTGCCGCACAGCGGCACCGCGCCCGGGTCCGGCGGGACCGACGAGACCATGCGGCTCGATGCCGTACCGGATCCCGAGGCGCCGGACGACGAGCCGCCCCCGCGTCGGCGGCGGCGTGCCGTGCTGCTCGCCGCCGGGGGTGCGGTGACCGTCGCGGTCGCCGCGGCGGCGCTCGTCGGCGGGCCGTTCTCTTACCGTCCGCCGCAGCGCGACGGCGCACTGCCCGGCGACATCCGCGCCAGTGTCCCGGAGGACTCGCCCGAGGGCGGCACCTCGGCACCAGGGTCCACGGTCTCCGCACCGGCACCCGCGTCGCACACGCCTCAGCCGCCGAGCACCGGTCACGCGCCTTCCTCCGCGCCACCGTCGAGCGCGGCGGCGACCCCGTCCGCCTCCCCCACCCCGAGGGGCACGACGGCCGCGCGGGCGACCGCCACCGCCTCCCCGAGCCAGGGCGGAGTGGCGCAGCAGCACCAGACCCAGGTTCTGCGCCCCGGCGACGAGGGCCCCGGGGTGAAAGAGCTGCAACTGCGGCTGCGTCAGCTGAACCTCTATGTCGGCCCCGCCGACGGGGTGTACGACGACCAGGTGGAGTACGCGGTCCGCACGTACCAGGTCGCCCGTGGCGTCACCCAGGACGATCCGGGGGTGTACGGGCCGCAGACGAGGGCGAAGCTGGAGTCGGAGACGGACAAGCCCTGAGCGCGGCGGCCGGCGCCCCGGTCAGCCGAGGTGCAGCCGGATCGCACCCTCCGGCGTGGACTCCACCCGCACCTCGGTGAGGTCCTGGACCAGCGCGTCGGGACCGTGCAGTCCGGCCCGGGAACCGACGCCGACCACCCGCATCCCGGCGGCGCGCCCCGCGGCGATGCCCACGTCGGAGTCCTCGAAGACCACACAGTCGGCCGGGGCGACGCCGAGCTCGGCGGCCGCCTTGAGGAACCCCTCGGGGTCCGGCTTGCTCGCGCCCACGCTCTCGGCGGTGATCCGCAGCTCCGGCAGCGGCAGCCCCGCGGCGGCCATGCGCGCGGTGGACAGCGCCACGTCCGCCGACGTCACCAGGGCGTGCGGAAGCCCGGCGAGGGAGGCGAGGAACGCGGCGGCGCCGGGAACCTCGATCACCCCGTCCATGTCCGCGGTCTCCTCGGCGAGCATGCGGGCGTTGTCGGCGTGGTTCTGCTCCATGGGGCGGTCGGGCAGCAGCACGGCCATCGACGCGTGCCCCTGGCGGCCGTGCACGACCTTCATGACCTCGTCGCCGTCCAGCCCGTGCCGGTCGGCCCACCGCCGCCAGCACCGCTCCACCACGGCATCGGAATTGACGAGAGTGCCGTCCATGTCCAGCAGCAGGGCGCGGGCGGTGAGAACGGTCGTGGCCGTCATCGGCATGGCTCCAAGGGGCGGGGAGGGGGCCGGGTACGCCCCGGGGGGACAAGGCGGCCCCGCCCACCGGTCAGGGGAAGTGGGCGGGAGCCACTTTGTTCCTCCACGGTACAAAACGAGTCGCCGTCACGCCACCGCCCCCTCGAAGCCTTCGGTACACCGCCATCAGCCGTTCACCGCCCGGCCATCGCTTCCCGCTGCCCGGAACCGCGTCCGGGTCCGCCTCCGAGGAAGCCGTGAACCGTCACGCCGCCACGGCCTCGAACAGGCTCCACGCCCCGAGCCCGAGCATCAGCAGCGCGGCGATCTTCGTGATCAGCTTCAGCGGCACCCTCTTCATCAGCGCCTTGCCGCCGACGATGCCGAGCCCCGCGACCGCCCACAGACCGAGCACCGCGCCGAGACCCACGGACAGGGCGTCGTCGTAACGCGCCGCGAGGTTAGCGGTCATGATCTGGGTGAGGTCACCGAACTCGGCGATGAGGATCAGCATGAAGCCCGCCGAGGCCACCTTCCAGAAGCTCTGGTTCTCGGGCCGGCGGACCTCCTCGTCGCCATCGTCCTTCTTCAGCAGCAGCACGGCGGCGCCGGCGAGGAAGAGCACACCGGTGATCCCGTGCACGATCCGCTGCGGCAGCAGGGTCAGCAGGCTGCCCGCGGCGACGGCGAGCACGACATGCACCAGGAAGGCGGCGGCGACACCGGCGAAGACGTACGAGGCGCGGTAGCGCGTACCGAGGACGAGTCCGGCGAGGGCCGTCTTGTCCGGCAGTTCGGCCAGGAAGATGACACCGAAGACGAGCGCCAGGACGGTGATGCTGATCAAGATTCCTCAATCGGTCGGGGCCACCCCGCCGAGAGTGCGTGATCTGCGCGGACACCTCGGCACGGCAGCACACGGATCACCCATGCCGTAGGGCACGGGTGTGCACTGCTTGGCCGAAGGTCTCGCTGGCCGGTCCTCTGACGAGAACCCGGCTCCGGGCGCCGGCTCAGACGTGCTGAGCAGTGTGTCGACGGTCCGGCGAAGAGCTACTCCCCTTCTGCGCCCCCCATGCTACGCGACCGCCGGCGGCGATCCCGGGGGCCGTAAGTCATGTCACAGCCCTTGTCGTGTCATGTACGCGTCATTAACTTCTTACCGAAGACACACCTTCCGGCAACAACCCCTCGCGACCATGTCCTGGCCCAGGCTCCAACACCCCCACCCCACACGGGAGTTCGCATGCCCAAGGTCTACGCGCGTCGACGGCTCAGCATACTCGCGGCCCTCACCGGCCTCATAGCCTCCGTCGGACTCCTCAACGGTCCGACCGCCTCCGCCGCCCTCCCCACACCGGTCAGCGCCGCCACCGCCCGCAGCTACCTCGCCTCGCTCACCGTGGCGACGGAGAACCGCACCGGCTACAGCCGCGACCTGTTCCCGACCTGGATCACCATCAGCGGCACCTGCAACACCCGCGAGTACATCCTCAAGCGGGACGGTACGAACGTCGTCACCGACTCCTCCTGCGCCGCCATCAGCGGCAGCTGGTACTCCCCCTACGACGGCGCGACCTGGACCGCCGCCTCCGACCTCGACATCGACCACCTGGTCCCGCTGGCCGAGGCCTGGGACTCCGGCGCGAGCAAGTGGACGACGGCCCAGCGCCAGGCGTTCGCCAACGACGTCACGCGTCCGCAGCTGCTCGCCGTCACCGACAACGTGAACCAGGCCAAGGGCGACCAGGACCCCGCCACCTGGATGCCGTCCCGCACGGCGTACCGCTGCACGTACGTCCGCGCCTGGGTGCAGGTGAAGTACTACTACAACCTCTCCGTCGACTCGGCCGAGAAGAGCGCGCTCCAGAACTACCTCTCCGCCTGCTGATCCCCCGGCCCCGCGCCCCGCCCTCGCCCGTCACCCCGTACCGCGCGGGGCGACGGGCGAGGGGTCGCGGCGACACCCCTCAGCGTGGCCGAATGTTGCACTTGCAAGCACTGATCAGGTTCACCTGACCTGACGGCTCGGTCGGTTGTCGTCCCCGAGACCGGTCCGTTCGCGGACCGAAACCAGACCGAAGGAGCCCCCACATGACCGCTCGTCTCAACAGAACGCAGCCATACGCGATCGCGATATTCCGGATCGTGATCGGCCTGCTCTTCGCCTGCCACGGCGCCGCCCCGCTGTTCGGCGTCCTCGGCGGAGCCGCCGGCCCACGGCAAAATCGTGCCGGCCGGCGCCTGGCCGTTCTGGTACGCCGCCGTGATCCAGCTGGTGGCCGGCGCCCTGGTGCTGCTCGGCCTCGGCACCCGCGGTGCCGCTCTCCTCGCGTCGGGTTCCATGGCGTACGCGTACTTCGACGTCCACCAGTCGGCGGCCCTGTGGCCGATCCAGAACGGCGGCGAACTGTCGGCGCTCTTCTGCTGGGCCTTCCTGCTGCTGGTGTTCACCGGCTCCGGCGCGTTCGGCCTCGACCGTCTCGTCACCTCCCGCACGGTCACGGCGGGCGAGGAGCGGACCTCGCAGCCCGTCACGGCCTGACCTGCCCCGCACGCGCTTCCAGGACGGCGCCCGCTCTCCCTCGACAGGGGGCGGGCACCGTCCGCGTCGTCACAGGGACCCCTGCCGTCACTGCTGTCACAGCCGCCGCGTACGCTGTACGGCTGTCGAAAGGCCGCTCCTGCCGCTCCCCGCGCGACATCGCGGCACGCAGTTGCCTCTGGGGAGTCGGACGGGGAGTTCGCGGTGTTGGAGAGTGTGGGGGCGCTGGCCGGCAGCCCCTGGATCTACCCGGCGGTGGCCGCCTCGGTCCTGCTGGACGTCTTTCTGCCGCTGCTGCCGAGCGGCGTCCTGGTCATCACGGCGGCGACCGCGGCGGCCGCGGGTTCGGCGGTGACGCAGGTACCGGACATCTTCTGGCTCGTCGTGTGCGCGGCGGCGGCCTCGGTGGTCGGCGACGTCGCGGCCTACCGCCTGGCCTGGCGCGGCGGGGCCCGCCTGGACCGCGCGATCGCCCGCTCCCGCCGGCTGTCCAGCGCACAGGAACGCCTCGGCGTGGCCCTCGCCCGCGGCGGCGGCGCGCTGGTGATCCTCGCCCGGTTCGCGCCCGCGGGCCGCTCGGTCGTCTCGCTCGGCGCGGGCGCCGCCCATCGCCGGGCCCGCGAGTTCGTGCCCTGGTCGGCGCTGGCGGGCATCGCCTGGGCCGCGTACAGCGTGGCGCTCGGCTACTTCGGCGCCCAGTGGCTGGGCGCGAGCTGGCTGGCGACGGGTGTCTCGGTGGCGGCCCTGTTCGCGGCGGGCGTCGCCGCGACCTGCCTGATGCGCCGCCCTGCCACGCGGGAGTAGCGGAAAGGTGCTGACCCGTCAGCCGGCGTTGACGCAGACGGCCCAGACCGTGACCTGGAACGGGCCGCCGTTGACGTTGCGGATGGTCGCTCGCCAAGTGGTGGTGCTGATCGGTCCGGACTCGTATTGGTACACACCACTACTGATGAAGGTGTTGGTGGTGATGCCTCCACCTGTGACCACTTTCCCGGGCGGACAGGTTGCCGTGAACGTGCAGAAGGTGTCGTTCCCACACGTCTGAGTGTTGGAGACCTGTTCGTATCCGGTTACCCCACCCCCTTTGCATTTGCCCCCACCGCGCAGTCTGTGCGAATGACGGCCGTCGTGGCGATGTCCGTCGCATGATGCGGGTCCTGTGACCGGTGCCGTGGCCGCCCGGTGCGCCTCCCTGTGAGTGGGGGCGGCCGCCCGGGCGGGGGTGGCCGCGGCGAAAGCCAACAGGACCGGCAGGACCGTGAGGCTGGAGGTCAACACGCTTCCACGGCGGGGCAACAGACCGAATCGGAATCCAGCGCGCATGCCTGACCTGCTTTCTACGTGGGGCTGTCCCTGTTCACAGAACCGTGACGCCTCCCAGGTGGATTGCGCCCCAGGAGGATTTCTTCCTCATCGTGCGACGGCTCAGGCTGAGACCGGGACAGACACGCCGATTTCCACTTGCCAGGTCATCCCATATGACGAGTCGGCGGTGACAGGCAGAGGTGCGGTCGGCGCCTGGTGTCCCCTCGCCTCAGTCGCCGTGCGCCGCCGCGGGCGCGGGCGCGGCCTCGCGGCTGTGACCCCGTACCTCCAGCCCGGCCAGCAGCTCAGCGGTGGCCGCGGCGACCGCGTCCACGGCCCGGTCGAACACCTCACGGTTGTGGGCGGCGGGGGCACGGAAGCCGGAGACCTTGCGCACGAACTGGAGCGCGGCGGCCCGGATCTCCTCCTCCGTGGCGTCGTCGGGGATGGCGGGCGGGCGGAGGGTCTTGATGCTGCGGCACATGGGTCAAGTGTGGCGCGGCCCGCCGAGCGCTGTCCGCCGACCGCCCGTGGTCCACGGTCGTACGTCGAACGCGGGGGGCGTGGCGCGCCGACGAGTGCGCGCCACGCCCCCTGTCGCCTTCGTGGATCAGACGGCGTGGGTCTTGCCCAGCAACTCCAGGACCTCGGCCGTCGTGCCCGTCTCGCCGAGGCGCGGGAAGATCCGCTCGACGCTGCTCCGGTGGGCCTCGGAGTCGGCGTCGGCCATCGCGTCGGTGACGAGCGTGACGTGGTAGCCGTGCTCGTAGGCGGCCCGCGCCGTGGACTCGACGCCGATGCTGGTGGCGATGCCGGTCAGCACGATCTGCGTGACCCCGCGCCGGCGCAGCTGGACGTCGAGGCCGGTGCCGTGGAAGGCGCCCCAGTTGCGCTTGGTGATCTGGATGTCGCCCGGGTGGCCGGACAGTTCGTCGACGACGAGGTCCCAGCCCTCGGGGAAGGAGCGGGCGCCGCGCTGCTGCTCGGTGCGGCCGGGCACGACATCGGATCCGTCGGCGGCGAAGGAGACCCGGACCAGGACGACCGGGAGGTCCCGGGCCCGGAAGGCGTCCGCGAGTTCGGCGGAGCGGGCCACCACCTCGGGGCCGCTGTGGGGCTGCGTGGGCAGTCCCGCGATGCCGTTCTGCAGATCGATCACGACCAGGGCGGTGCGCGGGTCGAAGGTGGTGAGAGCCATGGCTCAGGCCTTTCGGGAGGTGGGGGTGAGAGTGGACAGGGAACGGTCGAGCAGCCCGGCCAGCAGGAGCAGGACGGATCCGGCCGCCATGAACAGGGCCAGTTCGTGCAGCCCGGCCGTGTCGGCGCCGTGGGCGAAGAAGGCCGCGTCGGCGGCGGAGGCGCCCAGCGCGCCGAGGTACATGAAGGTGCGCAGCAGTCCGGCGGCGGAGGCGATCCGCTCGGGGGCGGCCTGCCGATAGAGGGCGTTCTGGTTCGCGAGCCCGATCAGGCCCTGTGGTACGCCCATGACGGCGCCGACGGCGAGCAGCAGCCACACCGGGCTGCCGGAGTGCAGCAGAAGCAGCCCGGCACAGGCCACGATCTGCACGGCCCCGCCCACCAGCAGCTTGGCGCGGACCGCCTCGCGGCGCCCCGTGAGCCAGGAGACGGTGAGCGCGCTCAGCGACAGCGGCAGCAGCACCAGACCGGCGTCGGCCGCGTGCAGTCCGCGGCCCTGCTCCAGCCACTGGGTGAAGCCGTACATGAAGGAGTACGAAGTGGTGTAGCCGAGGAACTGCCGCAGATACGTGGCGAGCAGCGGGCCATTGCCGCCGATGACCCGTAGATCGATGAAGGGACCGGCGGTCCGCAGCTCCCGCAGGGCGAACCCGGCGGCGGCGACGGCCGCGCTCACCGGCAGCCACCAGTGCGCGAGCCGCGGGCTCATCAGGAAGACCATGAGGGCCAGGAGCATGGCGGCGAAGAGCGCCATGCCGGGGAGGTCGACGGAGCGCCGCGCCCGGTCGCGGTCCCTGGGCCACCTCGGCAGCCACAGCGCGCCGAGCACCAGACAGGCCGCGGACAGCGGCACGTTGACCGTGAAGATCGCGCGCCAGCCGCCCACGCCGATCAGAAAGCCGCCGAGCGCGGGGCCCACGACGGCGACGGTCTGATTGGCGACGGAGAGCGCGGTCAGCACCCGGGCCGGGCTGTCCTGCCCGGTGCGTTCGGCCTCGCTCCGGGTCAGCTGCATCGACGCCGGGTACGCGGCCGAGGTCCCGAGGCCGAGCAGCACCCGTGCGGCGACCAGCACGCCGAGGGAGGGCGCGAGTGCGCCCATCAGCCCGGCGGCGCCCACCAGTGCCGTACCGGCCAGATACAGCGGGCGCGGCCCGTACATGTCGACGAGCCGCCCGATCACGGGCTGTCCCACGGCGGTGGCGAGGTAGAGGGCCGTCACCAGCCAGGCGGTCTCGGCGGGCGGCGCCCCGAAGGCGAGGCCGATGGGGACGAGCGCCACGGCGATCATCGAGGAGTTGATCGGGTTCAGTATCGAACCCAGGATCATCGGGGCGATCAGCCGGCGGTCGAAGCCGGGCGGCGCGGGCCGCCGGGTCCGGGCGGCCGTGCGCTCGACGTGGGACGTCACGGTTGCGTGAGCCGTTCCAGCAGGGAGAGCGCCTCCAGCACGGTGCGCCGCTCGTCCTCCGTGTAGCGGTCCTCCAGGGCGCGGGCCAGCCACTCCTGCCGCGCCTGCCGGTCGCCCTCGACACGCTCGCGCCCGGCGTCGGTGAGGGTGACCAGCTGGCGGCGGCCGTCGTCGGGGTCGGGGCTGCGCCGGATGAGGCCGTGCTGTTCGAGGACGGCGAGCGTGGCGGCCATCGACTGGGGACGGACGCCCTCGGCGGACGCCAGGGCGCTGGCGGTGGCGGCCCCGCCCTTGCCGACCAGGGTGAGCGCGGACACCTGGGACGGCGTCAGA
The DNA here is from genome assembly GCF_042896945.1 of Streptomyces sp. NPDC001222. Taxonomy (NCBI): domain Bacteria; kingdom Bacillati; phylum Actinomycetota; class Actinomycetes; order Kitasatosporales; family Streptomycetaceae; genus Streptomyces; species Streptomyces sp. NPDC001222. The sequence continues at coordinate 12,238 of NZ_JBIAXT010000001.1, read as the reverse complement.
CCGTCGTCCCCGGCGACCTCGCGGAGCCGGCGTCGCAGCCGGCTGAACAGCACCCGCACATCACGGGCCGCGCGAGCGGCGGACTCGGAGACACCTTGGGGGTTCTGATCCATGCCGTCACGCTAAATCCTTCAGGTAAGCCTGTCCAGTTAAGCCTGACCAGCTTTACCTGAACAGTTTCTCCTGTCGAAAGGCGCCGGACAGGGGGCGACCGACGGGGCGGTCAAGACTCCACAACGCGCGCATCCGTTCGAGTGAAGTGAGAGAAGCGGCTCGCATCGAAAAATCGAACAGGCGTAGCATTGCGGGGTGCCTGCGAGCTATGACTTCCCGAGTGACCTCCTTGCCGGACAGGAGGAGCTGCACCAGGTCCGGGCAGAGCTCCTGGCCCTGCTGAAACGACTCCCCTGGTCGGTGGAGCCGCTGGACGCGTTCAGCGACGACAACGGCTGGCGCAAGGTGGAACGCCCCGCCTCCCCGGGCTGGACCGCGGACGAACAGGCGGAGGTGGAAAAACTCCGCCGCCGGGAGCGGGAACTCGCGGTCTTCGTCTCCTGCCACCGCTTCTGGTCGGAGGTCACGACCGAGAACAAGGTGGACGCCCGCATGCGCCTGAAGCACACCGACGAGCACGACACCGAGGCCGGGCCCCGGCCGCAATGACGGGCACGAGGGGGCCGTGGCCTCGCCTCACGCCGTGACCGTCATCCGCCCGTCGACGACGTGCGAGATGCGGCGGCCGGGTTGCCCACCAGGTGGTCCGCCCGTTCCGTGCGCAGATGGAGCGCGGTGCGGCCCCTGCGCTGGGTCGCCACCAGGCCCGCCCCGCGCAGCGCCCCCAGATGTTGCGAGACCGCGCTCGGGGTGATGCCGAGACGGCCGGCCAGATCCGTCGTCGTCAGGGGTTCGGCCAGGGCGGTGAGCAGGGCCGCCCGCGTGTGGCCGAGCACCGGGGCGAGACCGGTCGGCGCCGGGGGCGGGTCCTCCCAGAGCAGGCCGACGCCGATCGCCGGATAGCGGATCGACGCGGTCGTGACCGGGGACTTGTCGACACCCACATGGGGCCAGTTGAAGACACTGGGCAGCAGGACCAGGCCGTGTCCGCCGGCGTCCACCGTGCGGACCGAGTGCGGGGTGCGCCGCCCGTGCACCACCAACTGGCCGTCGTCCCAGGCGATGTCCCGGTGCAGTTCGGCGAACAGCGCCTGTACCCCGCCGTCCACCAAGGTGAGCGCGCGTCTGCCGACATCGGCCTCCAGCACAGCGCGTATCCGGCGCCAGTGCGGGGCGATCAGCCGTTCATGGCAGCGGTGGAGCGCCTCGGCGAGCCGCGGCAGCACCGCCGCCGGGGCGGGGGCCTCCTCCTCCGGTACGCCCAGGACCGCGCCGTACTCGCGTCGGAAGAAGGCCTCCTCCGTGGCCCGCAGCAGCTCCAGCTCCGTCGCCGTCGACGGCATCCGCTCCCGCGGCACCGGGAACAGGAACGACGGCAGCGGTCCGGCGATCAGCGCCCGCAGCAACGGCAGTTCGGGCTCGCCCGCCAGCAGCGGCCGGGCCCCGCGCACCCACGGCTGATGCACCGCGTGCCCGCCCGTGCCCAGCAGGATCCGCAGCGCCAGCACCGTCTCGCCCAGCGGTGAGACGGCGAACCGCACTCGCGCGACCGATGCCGCCGTGAATCTGATCTCGACCGCCATCCAGCCGCCCCATCGTGTAGCCGTGGCTGAACGGTAGCCACCCTCCGCCGCCGCCTCCAGGCTGCCCGGCATGGAATTCTTCAGCGCGTACGACGGAACGAAGCTCGCCCACCGTGCGCTCGGGGACGGCCCCACCGTGGTCTGCCTGCCCGGGGGTCCGATGCAGGCCTGCGCCTATCTGGGCGACCTCGGGGGCCTCTCCGCGCACCAGCGGCTGATCATGCCGGATCTGCGGGGCACCGGGCAGTCGGCGCAGCCCAAGGACCCCGGCACCTTCCGCTGCGACCGGCTCGTCGACGATGTGGAGGCCCTGCGCGAGCACCTCGGCCTCGACCGAATGACCCTGCTCGCGCACTCGGCCGGCGCGAACCTGGCGGCGCTGTATGTGAGCCGCCACCCGGAACGGGTCGACCGGCTCGCCCTGATCACGCCGAGCGTCCTGGCCGTCGGTGTGACGATCGGCGGAGAGGACCGGCGCGCGACCGCACGACTGCGCCGGCACGAGCCGTGGTTCCCCGCCGCGTACACGGCCCTCGAGGCGATCACCGCCGGGCAGGGGACCCCCGGCTCCTGGCAGGCCATCGCGCCCTTCTTCTACGGCAGTTGGGACCCGACCGCCCGCGCCCACCGGGCCGCCGAGGACGAGCAGAGGAACCCGGAGGCCGCGAGGATCTTCGCCGCCGACGGCGCCTTCGACCCGGACGCCACCCGTACGGCACTGGCCCGCTTCGTCGCGCCCGTGCTGCTGCTCGCCGGGGAGGTCGATGTGGCGGCCCCGCCCCGCGCCGTGGCCGAGTTCGCCGCACTGTTCCCGGGGGCCCGACCGGTCGTTCAGCCCGGCGCCGGGCACTTCCCCTGGCTCGACGACGCGGACCGGTTCGTCTCGACCACGAGGGCGTTCCTGGGCTGAGCCACCGCGCCGGACGCCTCCCCCCTGCCTGGGGCAGTGCTCCCACGAAGCCGTGTCAGTGCCTCCCCCCATAATCGCCATCGCTACGTTCACCGGAACGACCGGAGGCCACCGTTGCCCTCGATAGACGACTTCGCGACCTGGGCGCCCGTGCTGCGCCTCCTGCGCGCCGCTCACGCGGACAGCCTTGCCGCCCCGGGTGGCCATGTGACGGGGCAGATGGGCATCCACTCATGGAGTCTGCACCTGCCGCGACCGATGCGCCCGCCCGGACAGGCCGCCCAACTGGAGGACATCCAGGACGAGTACGACGCGGTACAGCTGCTGCAGGGCGCGCTCACGGACGCCGGCATCGACGGCATGTCGTTCGTCGCGGAGATCTCGCCGAGCGGGCACACCACACTCGACCTGTTCGGGCCGAGCCCCGCCGTGGAGCACGGCATCGGGGTGCACCCGGGTTCGCTCGTCCTGGTCGAGGACTCCGTACCCGAACCCTGGCGCCGTCTGCCCGAGCCGGTGCCCGGTGCGGTACCGGCTCCCTCGGTCGATCTGGCGTTGCTGGAACGGACACTTCGGGAGCGGATCCCGGATGCCGTCGCCGCGACCGAGGAGGAGATCGCGGCCGCTGAGGCGCGCCTCGGTGTGACGTTGCCCGACAAGCTCAAGGTGCTCTACGGGGTGACACGGGCGAAGTGGGAGGACTTCCGGGACGACGACGAGGGCTGGGAACGTATCGGCGACGCGTTCGGCTTCGAGCCGCTCTCCCCGGACGAGTTGTCCGTCGCCGACGCGTCGTCCCGCCCCTCCCTTTGGCAGTTCGGCGCGATGGAGGCGGTCTTCACCCCGCCCGACGCCGTGATCCAGGGGCTGGTCGGCTCGCCCGGCTGGATCGTCTTCGGCGACACCGGCGGCGGCGACCGGATCGCGGTCGACCTGACACCGGGCCCGCGGGGCCACACGGGGCAGATCATCGTCCTCAGCCATGAGGACACGATCGGCGCCGATCTGATGGCCGACTCCCTCACGGACCTGGTGGTGAACGGGCCCGAGGAAGAGCGCCGCCACCGCGGAGCCGAGCCACGGGCCGTGGCCAGGGTCAACATCCGGAGTCTGGACAGTGTTCAGGCCGCCGCGCACCCCGGACTGGAGGTGCTGAGCATCGGCGTGTGGGAGGAGGAGCCGCTGAGCCTCGCCCCCGTCATCGGACTGCCTCGCCTACGGACCCTCCGCGCCTACCCCGGTACGCTCGCCGACCCGCTGGAGATCGCCGAGTTGCCGGGACTGGAGTTCCTGGAGCTCGCGCCGGAGGAGTGGCGCGTCCTGCTGGACGCCGGAGCCGTCCCGCGCAGCCTGTCGGCCGCCTTCATCGACGTGCACGGCGACCGGCACCCGCTGCCGGTCGTGAACCTCGCCAACGAGATCCTCGCCCTCTGGAACCGCCCCCCGATCACCCGGACCACCCTGGTGGGCGACCTCGGACCCCTGGCGTAGTCGGTGGTGGTGACCTGACCTGCTCAGGCGAGGATCGCGATGACCTGGGACACGCGGCCGAGCTTCTTGATCGTCGCATCGATCACGCTGTCGACGCTGACGTTGACCCAATTGCTGCACGAGGTGGTCCAGCCGCCGCCGGAGGCCGTCCAGGCGTCGGTGACGGCGCGACGGGTTCCGCCTGTTCCAGTCGTGGTCGCGGGATCCGTCCTCCAAGGATCCGTGCAGTGGGCCGTAAGGGCGGAGCCCCTGCGCGAGAGCAGCCGGCTCGCGCTGATCCGGCCCACCAGGAGGAGGGCAACACGTCCCAGCCCCGCCGGGAGTTCGAACGGTATGCACGGCGACTGCGGACGGAGACCGGAGCGGGACCACCGGACCGACTGCGCAGACTGCTGAGGGAACGGGGCTGAGGCCGCATCCGCGCGGTGGTGCGCCGCATCGCGTCTCCGTGGATGCACCCCAGAGCAGTCGATCGCCCTCAACCCACCCGTGACCCGCTCCCATGACCGCCCTGCGTCCGGCATTGCTGCTTGACTGGGACGCATGACTTCACCCGCGTTCGAGACGGCCGGACCGGACCAGGTCACCTATCTCGATCGGCTCGCCGCGAGCGACCTCGGCCGGTCCTACAAGCAACGCATGCTCGACGAGCTCGATGTCCGTCCCGGGCACACGGTGCTCGACCTCGGCTGCGGGCCCGGCACGGATCTCGAAGCCCTGGCCGCGGCAGTCACGGCGACGGGCACGGTGCTCGGCGTCGACCACGACCAGGCCATGGTCGACGCGGCTCGTGCACGCACCGCCGATCAGCCTGTGGTGGATGTCCGGCCGGGCGACGTGCACGACCTGGCGCTGCCCGACCACTGTGCCGACCGGGCCCGCACCGACCGTGTGTTGCAGCACGTCTCCGATCCTCGCCTGGCGCTGAGCGAAGTCCACCGGGTCCTGCGGCCGGGCGGGCGGCTCGTCATGGGTGAGCCGGACTGGGAGACCCTGTCCGTCGACCATCCCGAAGACGCCCTGTCGCGCGCCTACACCCGGTACGTCGCCGACGTGGTGATCAGAAATGCGAGCCTCGGCAGGCAGCTTCCCCGGCTGGCGACGGAAACGGGATTCACGGTGCCCGCGGTCGTCCCCGTCACCCCCGTCTTCCGGGACGTCCGGGTCGCCGACAAGATCTTCGGCCTGGAACGCACCACACGACGCGCCGCCACGGCCGGCTACCTCACCCGCGAGGAAGCGGACCGCTGGCTGGCCCACCTGGCCCAGGGGCCGTTCCTCGCGGCGGTGACATTCTACATCGTCGTGGCCGAGGCGTAGCGCGACGCGCCCCGCGAACGCTCGGCGTGGGGCGTCAGCGCAGTGCGACCTCGCCCGTGCGGACGGCGCGCAGGGCGCGCTCGACCGTCTCCTCGTTCTCGCCGACCGGAGCCACGTAGCCCATGACATCGCGAACAGCGTCCTCCCCGAGCACGCGGGTGATCACCCATGTGGCGAGGTACTGGGAGGCCAGGCAACCGCCCGCCGTGGCGATGTTCCCCTCCGCGTGGAACGGCGCGTCCAGCACGGTGACGTCCCAGGCTTCGACGAAGGGCCGGCTCTTCATGTCCGTGCACACCGGCATGCCGTCCAGCAACCCGAGTCGGGCGAGCACCAGTGCGCCGGAGCACTGCGCACCGATCAGCTGTCGCGAGGGGTCGAGCCGCAGCCTGGAGATCAGCCCGTCGTCGGCGACCACGTCTCGCGTCTTCACGCCGCTGCCGATCAACACGACCTCGGCTTCGGCCATGAACTCCATCGGGCGCTGCCCGGTCACCTCCACGCCGTTCATCGACGTGACCACCGGCGTCGGCGTCGTGATGAAGGCTTCCAAACCGTCCTTGCGGCACCGGTTGATCAGTGCGGAGGCGATGAAACTGTCGAGCTCGTTGAACCCGTCGAAGGTGACCACGGCAACCTGCATCACAACTCCCTCACGTGCGGAATCGGACGCACAGTCTCCCTCGACACACCGCTCCGAGGCGAGTGCCAATCGGCGGTTGGTGGCATGGCACGACAACTGCGAGCGGCCGGAGAGGATCAGGGCCAAGGACTCCGGGTTCGCCCGCGGTTGACCACCCGATGTCTGATCCTGACCTGGTGGTTGTGATCGGCGCGAGAAAAGGCCCGGACCCTGTGTCCGGGCCTCCGATCCGGTGGTGTGCCCGGCACAGCCACTCACTTCACCTTCTGCACGCGAGCATCACACGCGAGGCGGCAAAAAGTAGGAACTGGAGTCGACAGGGGGGCCTCCGGCTATTGCCTTCTCGTAAGCCTTCTGAGTGACTGCCACAAATTCCCGCTCTCGGCGATTGGCGTTGGCCTTTGACCAGTCGATCCATCCCTGGCCATAAATCTTCCAGTGACGTCGTGCAACTTCGCCACCGAAATGTAGCTCCAGGGTGATCCGGGTGGATTCCAGATTCGTGCGACCAGTCAAGTGATCCGTAAGCCAGGTTCGGTATATGAGATTACAGAAGTAGTGTTGCCGCGTCTCTGTAAAGGTGCTGGGCACCGGCGGCGGCTCCCAGCAATACATAAGGGTCTCGTCGTCGATGGCGCGAAGTATCAGCTCCTTGTGCATGGAAGATCGGACCTCTTCATGCATGATCCGGGTCTGTTTGGCCTGGTACCAGATTGAAACTATCGCTCCGAGGAAGCCTGCGGCGGAGAGCAGTACGGCTACTGCTCCATAAGCCTGGCTGACCTCGCTCAACCTGTTCCAATCCATCCCGGAGGGCGCTATCGCACGCAGCATGAACGGAGACCAGGCAATGAGCGAGAAGAGCCCTCCTATTGCTATCGCCCAGAGAAACCACTGTTTTCGTGGCCCACGATTCATCGTGCCGTGCTCCCCTCTTCGACGGCGCGGTCGCCGTCACCTAACCGCTGCACCAGAGGCCCCTTTCTGCCCCCTGCCATGAGGTCGTGCTCACGCCCGCGACGGTTCCACGTGATGACACCTCGATGGTGTCCCGGCATCGCCCTCTGCTCGTTGGGCGACTTGAGGACTTACCCCTGCCTGAGTGCGCGTACTCGCAGTGAGCTCACACGGGGAGAAGTTGTCGATCACGATCGCGATCCGTGTCTCCGGCCGGGGGGAGGCTGCGCAGATAGCGGCAGAACCGAAGGCGCCCGTCAGATCATCAACAGGACAGCACGCGTCGGTCAGAGGGAGGGCGGACCAGGCCGGCGACGCCGACTACGCGCAGGCGGTCCGGCTCTTCATCGCCGAGGAGCAGAACCACGCCCGTCTCCTTGCACGGCTGCCGGCTGCGGGTGGCGTACCGGCGTCGACCGGGCACTGGAGCGACGTGGCCATCGTACGACTACGGCGTCTCATGGGCCTACGCATGGAACTGCTGGTGCTGATGATCGCGGAAGTGGTGGCGCTGCGTTGTTACCGGCCCTGCGCGATGGCATCGACGACTCGCTCACCACGGATGTGGCAGGGCGGATTCTGTCCGACGAGCAGCGCCACGTCCCGTTCCGCTGCGAGCGACTGCACACCTCCTCGGCGGAGCTGCCCCGCGCAATGCGCCGCCCGGTGACGGCCCTGTGGCGGCTCCTCCTGCTGGCGGCCTCTCTCGTCGTCGCCGTCGACCACGGTCCCGCACTGCGCCGACTCGGCATCGGGCGCCTGCGATTCGTGGTCGACGTCATGGCTTCGTCCCACGCGGCGGTCTCCGCAGTGCTGGTGCCCCGTCCGGATGCACGGCCGAGCGCGGGCTGACCGATCGTCAACCGCTTTGGAGCCCCGAGCAGGCCGAGGTGGTCCAGGTGAGCGCACGGCGGCCCGGCGGCGCTTCCGGTGGCCGGGTCTTCGTCGAGTCCGGAGCCGGGGTCGAAGACGGCACGTGGTCACCCAGGGCTCGATGCCCCGGAACGGGGTGGCCCTCCCCGCTCAGATCCGTGGCCCGGTGGCACGCTCAGGATGCTCCAGACCTTGCCGGAGGCGGGGAATACGACCGAACGCCGGACTCAGCCCGGCACTGCCGCGCCGTCATTGAAGCGTGTGGGTGAACCTCTGTCCGGGACCGATGCGGCAGGAAGACATCGGGTACACCGCATCACGCGATCCCCGCAGATCACAAAGGTCAGGGAAGGATTTCAAAAGTGCGAAAGACAGTCGTCTGGGCTGCCGCGGCGGCGGCAGCCGCCGCCTCTCTTGCCACCCCCGCAGTCGCCGCTCAGCGTTCTCCGGATCATGATCGCCCTTGCCGTATTTCAGGTGGACCGAATGAGCGGGACTGTCTCCTGAAATTCGAGCTTCAGGTCGCACAGCAGGATTCCATTCCGGGGACGACCAGCTCGCTGGGGATCCAGACTCTGGACGCGTCCCAGCATGGGGCCGCGATCGGAACCGTGACCGGCATGATGTCGTTCTTGAACTCGGGGCAAACCGAAGGTATCTACACCTTTCGACTGTCCAACGGGCAAGGACAGGTGGGTGTCCAGTTTGCTCAGCCGGACAACTCCCAGCAAACCACCTCGCTCATCGTCACAGGGGGCAGCGGGGTATTCAACTGCGCCACTGGATCCGGGTCTGCAAAGGGAGGTGGCAACAACTCCCCCATTTTCGTCGAACTCCACCTCAGCTTCTCGTGCAAGTCCCACTGACAGCCAGCCCGTTACGCCGCTTCGGCGCGAGTGGTCACGGCCCGTGAGCTTCCGGCGCGCCGGGCAGTCCGTGGACCTCCGGCCGAACCGGACTTGTCTTCCTCGGCGCCCGACCACCCGGGAGCTGATGCATCACATGGGCCACTCGTCCGTGCGAGCGGCGCTGATCTGTCAGCACCTCGGGAACGGCCGCGACCACCGGATCGCCGACCACGTCGACGGTCAGATCGAGAGGGTGGAGCAGCCCCCTCGCGGCCCGTCTGGCACTCAAGTGACACGACGGCTGCGAGCGGCCGAGAAAGATCAAGGCCCAGGTTTCCGGGTTCTCCCCCGCTGACCTGGGCCTTTGACATGTCCTGGGACTGGTGGGCGCGGACGGTTTCGAACCGCCGACATCCGCCTTGTAAGAGCGTCCGCCAGTAGGCGATTGTTCAACGGCTGCCGAGTTCCGAGTGGGCGTCGGGAGCCGAGGTGGTGGCGGCGTCGTACGTGGCGCGGGCGTTGGTGATGTCGGTTCGGTGGCGTTCTGCCCAGCCGACGAGCCCGGTGAGGGTCGCGTGGAGTTCGCGGGCCATGGGCGTGAGGGTGTATTCCACCTTGGGCGGCACCGTGGGGTAGACGGTGCGGATGAGCAGGCCGTCGCGTTCCAGCTTGCGCAGGTTCAAGGTGAGCATGCGTCGGCTGATGCCTGTGATGGCGCGTTCCAACTGGGTGAACCGGACTGGTCCATCTGCGGCGGCGACGAGGATTCCGATGCTCCACTTGCCCGCGACGTGGTCGAGGACTTCGGTGATCGGGCACGCGTCGTTGCTGACCTGGTCGGACACATCGGTGTAACTGCGTGACATGAAAGTGCCTCCTTCCGCAGCACGCCATGGTTACAGAGGATGACGGCTGTAACAAATCGTGCACCATTGGAAGGGTTCCCATGCGGAGAGCCAACTCATCAGCACAGACATCTCGTTGGTCGGCACTGTTCGTGCTCTGTGCCGGGCAGTTGATGGTCATTCTCGACGGAACCATCGTGAGCGTGGCGCTGCCGTCCATCCAGCACAGCCTCGGTTTCTCCTCATCCAGCCTGGCCTGGGTGGTCAACGCCTATCTGGTCCCCTTCGGCGGCCTGCTGCTGCTTGCCGGCCGGCTCGGCGACCTCATCGGACGCAAGCGCGTCTTCATCGCCGGCCTGGGCATCTTCACAGCTGCCTCGCTGCTGTGCGGTGTGTCCCAGGATCCAGCGATGCTGCTCGCATCCCGGTTCGTCCAGGGCATCGGCGGCGCGGTGACCTCCGCCGTCACTCTCGGCATGGTCGTGACCCTGTTCCCGCAGCCGAAGGAGCGGGCCAAGGCCATCGGCGCCTACAGCTTCGTCCAGTCCGCCGGCGGCTCACTGGGCCTCCTCGCCGGCGGCGCCCTGACGCAGACCATCAGCTGGCACTGGATCTTCTTCGTCAACGTACCGATCGGCATCGTGGCCGTGCCGGCGGCCAGGCGCGTACTCGCAGCCGAGCAGGGCGTCGGCCTCGGCAGGGGGACCGATGTCGTGGGGGCACTCCTGGTCACCTCCGCACTGATGCTCGGCGTCTACACGATCGTCGAGACCACCGCCCACGGCTGGACGTCCGCGCACACGCTGAGTTTCGGCGCCGCGGCACTCGCCCTGCTCCTCGCATTCGTCGCCCGCCAGGCGCAGGCTCCCCACCCGCTCCTGCCGCTGCGTGTGTTCCGCTCACGCAACGTCTCAGGGGCGATGGGTACCCAGGCCCTCATGGTGGCGGGGATGTTCAGCTTCCAGTTCCTGTGCGTCCTCTACCTGCAGAAGGTGCTCGGTTTCGACGAGATACACACCGGCCTCGGCATCTTCCCCGTCTCGGTCGCGATCGGCGCCCTGTCTCTCGGCCTGGCGCCGAAGCTGATCGCGCGCTTCGGTCCCCGGGCCATACTCCTTCCGGGACTCGCGCTGATCGCGGCAGGCCTCGCCGCGCTCGGCCGCGTACCGGCAGGCGGCAGCTACGCCGTGGACGTCTTGCCCGCGCTGCTGCCGCTCGGCATCGGATTCGGCCTCGCAATGCCGGCGCTGGCCACCCTCGCGATGTCAGCGGCCACACCCCAGGACTCGGGGATCGCCTCCGGCATGTTCAACACCATGCAGCAGATCGGCGCCGCCTTCGGCCTCGCGGTCCTCAGCACGCTCGCCAACGCGCACACGGATGCCCTGCTGGCCGACGGGGCCGGCACCGCCTCGGCACTCACGGGCGGCTACCAGCTCGCCTTCCGTATCGGCGCGTGCCTCGTCGCCGTCTCCCTCCTCCTCGCCGCCGCCCTGCTGCGATCCCCCGCTCCAGCGCAACGTCCGACGGAGGCGGAGGAGATGCCGGTCGCCGAGAACCCCGCTCACTGACCAGGTGGGGCTCCGCCACTCTCGGGACGGGAAGATCTCTGCGCTGGCAGGAGGACAGGTGCCTGTCGTGCCCTCGTTGATCATCACCCCCATCCGTGAGGAGTTCCTTGCGTCATTGCCGCAGCGGGTCCCTGCCCATCCGTTGGGAGGTCATCGCCAACGGATCCCGGATGAGGTGGTCTTCGACAAGCTCATCGAGGTACTGGTGTCCGGGATGGGGTACGAGCGAGTGGCGGACACGACATGCTCGGCAACCACCCTGCGCAGGCGCCGTGACGAGTGGATAGCCGCCGGCGCGGGCGAAACCCTGCGTCTGGCCGCACTCGCCGCCTACGACCGCATGGTCGGCCTCGGCCTGGAACGGCTCAGCGCCGACGGCTGCCAGAACAAGGCCCCCTCGGGCGGCGAATGCGCGGGCAAGAGCCCCGTCGACCGGGCCAAGCAAGGCATCAAACGCTCACAGCTGAGCGAGGCGTACGGCATCCCGCTGGTCACCGAGCCCGCACCAGCCAACATTCGCGACCACACCCTGCTGCCGGCCACCCTCGACCACTACGACGACCTCGTCAAGGCGCTGGGCCCACTGCCCGAGCAACCAACGCTGAGCCTGGATGCGGGCTACGACTACCGGCCGGTCTACGCCGATCTCGACACACGCGGCATCACCGCGAAGATTGCAAACGAGGCCACCGCACCCCGATCCAAGCCGATGGACGGTGGGTCGTAGAGCGCACGAACTCGTGGATGAACAACTTCGGCAAGCTCCGTCGACGCACCGAACGTCGCCGCGTCTGCGTCGAGTTCTTCATCGCGCTCGGCGCAGCGATCATCACCATCCGTAGCCTCATCCGCCGGGCGTGGCCCCTCTACCGCTGGCCCAACCGCCCTCGAAGCCCCCGCATCCGGTGACCTAATGGCGGACGCTCCAAGTTCGATCCGGAGGGCCGAAACTCCTTCGGCAGGACTATCCGGCTTGGGTGTACTGGCCGGGTCTGTACGGTGAGTGGTGTAACTCCAGAGCAGGAAGCGACAGTTGATGACTGACGTGACGAGTGACACCGAGGCCGGGAAGGCCGCTGCGAG